>CAIVKT010000280.1 GCA_903906615.1 uncultured Bacteroidota bacterium
ATACCACCACCAATAAACGTAACGAAATAACGCTGCATGTAGCAGATGGGGTATATTTTGTTACTGCCACTGCGAGCGGCAAAAAATATTATAGTAAATTGGTGGTATCAAAATAGTGCGCACCCCATACCGATCTTCAATAAAGCCTGCCCGCAGGCTCATGCCTGTGTGTGTAGCCCTATTGCTACTGGTTTGGCCGCTATGCGCGCACGCCCAAACGGTGACACTGAGCGGCAAGGTAATTGATGAAAAAGACAAGCCGCTGCCGGAGGCAGAGATAAAAATAACCGATACGCACAAGGCCGAGCTGAAGGCCGCTACCAACGGCAAGGGCACCTTTACCCTGAAGCAGGTGCGCCCCGGCTACTATCACCTGCTGGTAACCGCCCACGGCTACGACGACTACAAAGACAGCCTGATGCTGCTGGACAAAGACGACTGGGACCTGGGCAGCATAAAACTAAGCCCCACCCTGCACGAGCTGGACGAGGTGAAGATAGCCGCCAAGGTGCTGGCCATGGTACAAAAAGACGACACCACGGAGTACAACAGCAGCGCCTTTAAAGTGAACCCCGATGCCGATGGCGCCGACCTGGTGCGCAAGATGCCGGGAATAGACATTAACAACAAAACGATAAGCGCGCAGGGCGAGGTGGTGGTGAAGATAGTGGTAGATGGCAAGCCCTTCTTTGGCAGCGACCCTTTTGCCGCGCTCAAAAATCTGCCCGCCGATGTGATGTCGAAGGTGCAGGTATATAACGAGAAGAGCGACCAGGAACAGTTTACCGGCTTTCATGAAGGGCCAACCACCAAGACGATAAATATAGTAACCAAGGCCGATAAGCGCAATGGATCTTTCGGCACCGTGTATGCCGGCGCGGGCAGCGACAACAGCAGCGATGATAAGTATGGCGCGGGCGCTACGCTCAATAAATTTGCCGGGGATACGCGCATCACGCTCACAGGGCAAACGAATAATGTGAGCACGCAAAACTTTACCGACCCCAACAATGGCAACAACAGCGGCGGCCTCTTCAACACCAATGCGGGCGGCCTCAACTATACCGATAAGTGGGGCAAGAAGACGGACATAACAGGCAGCTACTTTATCAACAGCACCACATCATCCGCGCAGCGCGAGGCCACCAAGACGTACACCATACCCGCCGATTCGGGCCAGGTGTATAACGAGGCGAGCAGCAGTAACAACACCAACACCAGCCATCGCGCGAGCCTGCGCCTGACGACTGCGATAGACACGATGAACTCGCTGATACTGCAATCGAACCTGAGCGCAACAACGGGCAGCAACCACTCGCAGCTACAGGGCTACACCAACCAGGATGCGGAGCTGCTGAACCAGAGTACGAACAACAACAACAGTACGAACAAAAACCTCAGCCTATCGGGCAGCCTGCTGCTGCGGCATAAGTTTGCGAAGAAGAGAAGAACACTCTCTGTAAACCTAAGCGGCGGTGATAATGGCACCAACAGCGACCTGCTTCATGCCGCGGTAAATACTTACTTCACCAGCCCTTCACTGAATGATACGCTGAACCAGCAGAGCCTGCAAAAACAGCGCAACCTGAACTATACCGCCAACGCCGTATACACCGAACCGGTGGGCAGCAAGGGCATGGCCAAGGCAGAGTACAACATCAACTACATGCCCGGCTCATCCAACAAAGGGACCAATGATTTTTCTGCGGTCACCAATTCTTACTCCCTGCCCGATACGCTGTACTCCAACGTTTTTGACAGCCGCAATATAGCGCACAAGGCCGGTGGCAGCTACCAGTACAGCGCGGAGAAATATGATATTTCCTTCGGGCTGTATGACCAGCTTACTATATTGAGCAACGAGCAAACGCTACCCTACCAAAGCAATGTGTACCACCAATACAACAATGTGCTGCCGGTGGCATCGCTGCACTACAAGCTGTCGAAAACGAAGAACCTGCAACTGAATTACAGCGCCAATACACAAGCGCCATCGGTAAGCCAGTTGCAGCAGGTGATCAACAACACAGACCCGCTGCACCTGTACACCGGCAACCCATCGCTGCGGCAAACGTTTTCGCACAACCTGGTGGCCCGATACAATGCCGTGAACGCAGATGCGAAGAGCAGCTTCTCTGCCTCGCTGAGCGGCACGTATACTATGCACAGCATTGTTACCAATTCTGTAATAGCGCAAAACGATACGGTGATAGACCATATAGCGCTGGCGCGCGGCGGGCAGTTCTCTATGCCGGAGAATATTGATGGCAACAGATCGGTAAATGCCAATGCCAATTATGGCCTGCCGCTTACGGGCATCAAGTGCCGCATCAACATCAGCATCAATACCAGCTATGGCCGCTCGGCATCGGTCATCAACAACACCATCAACTACCAGCAGAATACGAATGGCGGCGGCGGCGCCAACCTCACCAGCAACATCAATGAGAACATTGACTTCCTGGTATCGGCTAATGCCAATGTGGTATCAACCACCAACTCGGTGAGCACACTGGCATCCACCACCTACTTTAATGAGACCAACAGGGCATCGCTCAATCTCATCTTCTGGAAAGGGTTTGTGTTCAACACCTCTGTTATCTATCAATACAACACCGGCCTCTCGGCAGGCTACAACCAGAACTACGCGCTGTGGAATATGAGCATCGGCAAAAAAATATTCAAGAACCACCTCGGCGACATCAGGCTATCGGCCTTCGACCTGCTGAATAAGAACAACAACATACAGCACACCGTTACCGATACCTACATACAAGACTCCCGCAGCAATGTGGTGCAGCGCTACTTCCTGCTGGTATTCAATTACAAGATACGCAGCTTTAAAAAAGCTAAGGAGGGAGTGTAGGGGTAATGTTTATTTCATGACCTTCGCTTGGCGCAATGGAACAAGACCAACCACACGGGCAACGCAAGATCATCCACATAGATATGGATGCGTTTTACGCATCTGTGGAGCAGCGCGATAACCCCGAGCTGATGGGCAAGGCGCTGGTGGTGGGCGGCAGCCCGGAGGGCAGGGGCGGCGTGGTGGCCACGGCCAGCTACGAGGCACGCAAGTATGGCATTCGCAGCGCCATGCCCAGTAAGCAAGCGCTACAGCTTTGCCCGCATGTGCTGTTTGTACGGCCGCGGTTTGATGCTTATAAAGAGGCATCGCAAAAGATACGCGAGATCTTCAGCCGGCATACCGATCTTATAGAGCCCCTATCGCTGGATGAGGCCTACCTCGATGTGACCAATGATAAGCAGCAAATAGGATCGGCGATAAAAATAGCGCAGCTGATAAAGGCGGCGATAAAAGAAGAGCTGCACCTAACGGCATCTGCCGGTGTATCGGTGAGTAAGTTTGTTGCCAAGATAGCCTCCGACCTCAATAAGCCCGATGGCCTCACCTTCATAGGCCCCGCAGACGTGGTGGGCTTTATGGAGCAGTTGCCCGTAGAAAAATTTCATGGTGTGGGTAAAGTGACAGCCGACAAGATGAAGAAGATGGGCCTGCATACCGGCGCCGACCTGAAACAACTGACAGAGGACGACCTGGTGGGCCGCTTCGGCAAGGCCGGACATTTTTATTACCGCATTGTGCGCGGCATAGATGAGCGCGAAGTGCAACCGCACAGGGAGACAAAATCTGTAGGGGCAGAGGATACATTTGCAGAAGACCTCACCGTACCCGAAGACATGCACACCGAGCTGGATAAAATAGCCACCACCGTTAGCGCCCGCCTGCAACGCTACCAGCTAAAGGGCCGCACCATAACGCTGAAAATAAAGTACAGCGATTTTAAACAGATCACCCGCAACC
>CAIVKT010000281.1 GCA_903906615.1 uncultured Bacteroidota bacterium
GCCATAATGAAAAAAGACAAAGAGCCTATCTCCAAAAGCCTTGGCGAGGGGCTTAAATTTGTGTTCCGCACACAGTTGGTGCTGGCCGCACTTTCATTGGATATGTTTGCGGTATTGTTTGGCGGTGCAGTAGCCCTGCTTCCGGTATATGCAATAGACATATTGCACGTCGGCGAGATAGGCTATGGCTGGATGCGCGCTGCACCGGGCATAGGATCTATCATTACACTAGGCATACTCTCCTTTGTGCCACTGAAGAAAAAGCCCGGCATCAAGCTCATGCTGTGTATCATTGGCTTTGGCATATCCACCATCATTTTTGGTTATTGTGGCTACTTTGGGACTACTTCCTGGGGTACATTCCTGGGCGTGAGTATGTCGTGGGGCTTCCTTGTGGCCTTCGCCATGCTGCTGGCCGGTGGCATGTTTGATGCAGTAAGCGTGGTAATAAGAGGCACCATACTGCAAGTAAACACGCCCGATAGCATGCGTGGCCGCGTAGCCGCTGTCAATACGATGTTCATCAGTTCCTCCAACGAGTTGGGCGGCATGGAAAGCGGTATTACTGCCAAATACATGGGTACAGTTCCCGCAGTGGTCTTCGGTGGCTGCATGACGATAGTGGTGGTAGGCATCACCTACTTTGCAGCGCCTATGCTTCGCAAACTCAATTCACTGAACGCAGAGAAACCTAAGGAGGGGTAGTTACCAACTCGAAAATAATAAGGGTTATAATTGCGATAAATTCTCCACCACAGAGGCACATAGAACCCATAGGCGCGAATAGTAACACCTATGTGTACTCACACATTATAAAGCACAGAAAACATAGACTTGCTCTATGTGCCTGTGTGGTAGGAAATCTTGCGCAAATTTCTGCATCATTTTGATGTCGAATGGTATTGCAACAACTGTTGCCAATAGCCGCGGCTTTTAAGCCGTGGCCAAGTAAAAAAGAGATTGGCTTTAGCCGAAATATTCGCGAATGAAATTTGGTCCCCATAGCTATCGGGATGGACTCTGGAATTTGGAAACTGGACCCTGGAATTTAGAATTTGGAATTTGCACCCTGTTATTTGATCAACTGCGCCAGCGTAGCATCCACCTTTGCGCCCAGCGATTGTCCTTTTTGCACATCCTGCATAGCCTGTGCTTTGTTGCCTTTTTGCGCGTAGCATCTTGCCCGCAGCATATACAAGTCGCCCACTTCCGGCTTCACTTCTATACCCTTATTGCAGTCTTTAAGGGCATCATCATACATCCCTTTGCGTATGTATATCCTCGCCCTGTTCATATAGGGTATGTAGGCATCGGGGTTCTGTGATATAGCTGTGGCATATACCAGCAGCGATGAATCCAGCTTGCCCACAATATCCAGGTAGTTGGCATAGTTGCTATACGCCTCCGGGAAGAATGGCTTCAAACTAAGTGCTGTGCGGAAGAAATAAGCTGCGGTATCAAACTGCTGCTTGATGCTGTAGGCCACACCCAGCCCGAGGTACACACTTTCGTTCTTAGAATTGATGGCCATAGCCTTGCGGTAAGTGGCGATAGCAGCATCTGTTTGTCCGTAATTCCTTTGCAGCTCTGCTATGCAGATGATGGGGTTGATGTAATCCGGCTTATGCAGTACAGATAAATTAAAGTATTTAAGGCTGGAGTCGCCCAGGTTCTTTTTCTCATTCGGGTTGCCCTCGATCTCGTAGCGGGTAAAATACTCCTGCCCGAGGTAGAAGTAGCCCACAGGCGCATCGGGATATTTCTGTATGTTATCGCGCCATAGGGTGGCTGAGTCGTACCAGTCTTTGCAACGCTCATTGCTCATAAAGCCCAGCACCAGGCTGTATGCC
>CAIVKT010000282.1 GCA_903906615.1 uncultured Bacteroidota bacterium
ATCGGCAGAAATATCTTTTTTGATCTTGCTGCAAATATCCTGTGCATAGACAGAATGTACTGCAAAAAATGCGAGTAATAAGATAAAAGCCCTCATAGTGCGTGATTTAGGAAATTAAATATACACAAATAATTAAAGTATTTGAGTAATTCCCTATTATTTCAGACAGTATACCGGATGAAAGAACGCACTAAAGACATGTTACGCCCTGCACACAAGACCTTAGTGTATCACCGATACTTTGCCCACTATACCATCGCCGCCCGCAGTGCGGATGAGATAAAGATGATCACCTGCGGGTAATGAAGCAGTGTTTACAAGAACCGTATAAGTACCTGCAGCCAACTGGCCTTCTTTTATGGTCTGCTCTGTACGGCCGGCCATATCAGTTATCCTTATGGTTACTTCTGTGTTCGCCGTCAAAGAAAATTTGACATTCGTACTGCCATCTGCGGGGTTAGGGTAATTGCCATAATAAGTGAGTGTATTCCGGGTAATGCCTTTCACGCTCAACTGCGCTCCAATTGTGACTATGGGATAGATGGCGAGGTCATTGAGCAGGGAGTCATTTTGTGTGTAATCATCGTACCATACGTTATCAGAGCCCATGGTGGCGTTCTGTACATTCAGCGCGGTATCACCCACCGAGTCTATACTGTATATGGTACTCAATGCACGGGAGCCGTTAACAGATGAGAGGAGGCCAATGGTATCACCTGTAGAATCAGCAAAATTGTAATTGATCGAATAACCCACAAAGAAAGCGCCACCCAGCAAGCCCGTCGGAGCGGCAAACAAAAAACTTTTAGCAGTGTCTACCGTAGCGCCTATGCCTAATTGAGTAACGGGCACAGTAAGCGTATCCAGTACATTGTTGGGGAAGCCATTGTAATAAAGAGCGGTGGCAATAAACTGCGGGTTGCCCTGGTCCCATACATTGAACGTTATCATTTGTGCAGACGCAGGATTAACAATACCACCAAAGTATGCCTGGAGGCCAATGACTTGCATGGTGCTGTCTGATGAATTAAAGGTATACAACTCGGCAAAAGCCTGGTCGCCCCAGAAATTGGTGCCATTAACATATCCGCTGTCTCTCGTACCTACTTTGTACAACGTACGGGTACTTACATCGGAAATATTCCTCAGCGTATCGCCATGGTTTGTAGTTCTGGCAGAGGGGGTATTTGGGGTTGCACTAACTGTATTTACGCGCTGCTCACTCACATGGGCGATCCTTTGGGCAAAACTGCCCGTACATACAACTACAGCAATGATCAGCGTAATGATTTTTTTCATCCTTGTTTTTTCTTATTTGGGCTTAAAATTACATTTACTGTGTCATTATAGCCGATTTTTCTTCATAAAACTGCGTTAATACATCCCGCCTTGGTGGGCTGCATTAAAAAAGCCGGATAAACCGGCTTCTTTAACATGAAAAAATATTAATAATTACTTAGTTACCACCACTTTATCAGTAAAGTGTACCGAATCAGAGGAAATATGCAATAAATAAACGCCATCAGGCAAGGAAGAAACACTAACCCCCATAGTACCTGAAGTAGCTCCATTGCCAGACAACACGCCCGAGAACACGACCCTGCCGGTAACATCGGTAAGACTCACCTGCGCATTGGCTGCATCCATATCCTGCCATGCTATTGTCAAGGTCTCAGATGCCGGGTTAGGGAATGCTGTGATCACCGGATCTGACGAGGTCATGGCAACACCTACATTATTGCAATCAGTGATTATGACTACTGTAGATGTATACGCTGTGCCGCATGAATTGGTAACTGTATAATAAATAATATCCCTGCCCACAGTCAGCGCAGTAACATCACCGGTCGCGGAAATAGTTGCATATGGATTACTTGCACTCCAAACACCCGGGCCAACCGCAGTAGGATCAGTCAACGTTATGGTTTCTCCCTTGCAGATGTTGGTAGTGCCTGTTATTGCACCACCGCTGGGTATGGGTACGATGGTCATTAACGAGCCGGTGGTCGTAGCGCCACACGCATTTGTCACTGTATAAAATACGCTGTCTGTACCGGCGCTAACCCCTGAAAGTAAGCCCGCCGAAGATATAGTCGCATTTGCATTGCCCACGGTCCATGTACCGCCGCCTATGCCATCGGTAAGTGTGATGGGAGATCCGGGACACACATGACCCGTACCGGAAATTACACCTGCTGTTGGAGGGAGGCCTGAAACAATGTCAATCGCTTTTGTAGTACTCACAACACCACAAGTGGTAGATACAGTATATATCAAAGTAAATGTATCCGCAACCACAGTGGATACAAGGCCTGATGAAGAAACGGTAGCATTACTGTTACTTACACTCCAACTACCACCTGAAATATCACTACGATACAAAACGGGACTTTCCGGTGCGAAACATATGTTATCAGGCCCAGCTATTGCACCTGCATAATTATTGTTGAGGTAAATAGTAATGGTATCTTTTAAGGCGCCATCGGAAACCTGTACCATGAAGGAATCGACACCGGTATAAGTTCCGGAGCCTGTATAAGACATACCTGAAGGAGATGCAATGCTAAAGGTACCCATAGCCGATGTAGTAGCCGGGAACCCGGAAACAGTGCCGTGGGCCGGGAGCATGATCACTGTGAAGGTTTCCAATTGCGCGGAATCAAGGTCAGTTATGGCTAATTGCGAATCAATAGATACAGGTGACCCTGCGCAAGAGTTCAGATATACACCATTCCCGTAAGCAAAGGTAGGTGTATTCGTTACCGGTACCAGTTTGCGTATGCGGTTATTGAAATCATCTGCAACATATAAATTTTGTGCAGCATCGATCGCCATACCATAAGGGTTGTTCATGTAAGACACCAATGAGTTTACATTGTCGCTGTAAGACTCAATTGCGAAATTACCGCCTACTGCATAGGTAAGATCGGTCGTTAAGCCCAGCTTTCTGCACGAGCAACTTACCTCGGTACAGTAGATGTCGCCGGACGCGTCCATACACATACCGGTCACATCAGCAAGATAAGTACTCATTAACGGCGCCCCAAAAACTGTACTTCCGCCACCTGCCAAAGTTGTGATAATACCTGTTGAAGCGCTTATTTTTCTTAATCGTGCATTAAACACAGTATAGCCTGTCTGGTCCATAAATAAAATATCGCCGGCAGGGTTCACAAGTATATTCCCGGGAGAATGAAGCTCGGCAGCCGTTGCAGGGCCACCATCGCCTGAATACCCCGGGGTAGTATTTCCTGCAATTGTTGTCACAATACCTGTACCTGCAGCGATCTTTCTTATACAGCTATTGCCACTGTCCACAAGAAAAATATTACCTGCCGCATCTGTACAAATGCCGAGGATACCATTAAATGTTGCAGCAGTGGCAGCACCGCCATCCCCTGAAAAACCTGCCGCCCCTGTTCCTGCAACTGTAGTAATGATATTTGTTACAGCATCAATTCTTTTTATCTGGTTCACTGCTGAAGAAACAACATAAATATTACCGGAAGCATCAACGCATAAATTTTTTGGGGTGAGGTACGCATCTACAGCAAGGCAGCCATCTACAACCGATGTACCGCCGC
>CAIVKT010000283.1 GCA_903906615.1 uncultured Bacteroidota bacterium
CTTAAAGTTCGGGCTCATGCAGGGTTTTCTTGCTTACACGGATAGGATAAATGATAAAATACCAAACAATAAAACTACCGGATGATAAAAGTATCGCCAGGCTCAGCCACAGCGGCATACCGGTATGCCGGGTAACGAAGCTCTCAAAAAATGCAGCCACTATAAATATCGGCACCAGGCTGATGATGATCTTCACACTATCCCTTGCAGCATAGCCCAGCGATTGCATACGTGTATACGTACCGGGGAAAAGCAGCGAGGTGCCCAGTATCAGCCCAGCGCAGCCCGCTATCACTATAGCCGAAAGTTCCAGCGTACCATGAATGAATATGACCAATATTGACTGGAACCCCAGGCTGTGGTGAAAGAACATGAACTCGAACACCCCCACCATCAAACCGTTCTGAAAAAGAAAATACAGCGTACCCACACCAGCAGTTAGCCCGAACGTAAAACAAAGAAAGACCACCTTTATATTATTGAACGCGATCTGCAGGAACATGGTCAGCTCGTTCTCATTCTTATATACCCCGAACGGGTCGCCGTTGGCTATGTTGCGCTCGGTCATGTCCACATAGCTGTCGCCAAGTACGCCACGCACAAACGTCTGGTCGTTATACGCCGAGAACACACCCAGCAATACGAACGCTATGAAGAATACAAAAGTGAACAACAACAGCTTGTGGTGTTTCCTGATCACTAATGGCAATTCATTCGTCCAGAAGGTGATAAACCGCTGCCGCTTCTCTTTTTTGTTGCGGTATATGGACAGGTAAATATTGGCTGCGATACCATTAATGTATTTAGCCGTATTGCCATTATTATAAAACGTTTTGGCATACGACAGGTCGTCCACCAGGTACGTGAACCGTTTAGCTACTTCATCAGGGTCTTCGGTAGGCTGCTGGTATTCTTCCCACCGCTCCAGGTTTTGTTTTATGAACTGCCCCTCGCGCATATTGTTTCAAAAGATATTAGCGGTACAATTTAGGGTATAATTGCTTTATTTTAATGAATTTTGCATAGGTATTCCTAAAAATGCTTTTGAGTATTGTATTTGCAAATAAATCTGATAATAAGTAACTTGACAAAAAAAATACCAATGGTAATTACTACCATCAACATACAGCTTTTTCAGATTCTTCGTCAGAAATTAGGCGATAAAGAGGCGGGAGCATTGGTTGGCTTTGTGGATGCAAAACTTAAGGATAGCAACGAACAAAATTTGAAAGTGGTAGCAACAAAAGAATATCTTGCTTACACAAAGGCGGAGATGATCAAATGGATGTTTATATTCTGGATAGGCACCATCGGTGTTTTATCCGGGATAATGACCTTGTTATTGAAGGCTTACATTAAGCATTGATAGCCTTCAACTGTGTTACTCCGACACAATTTACACATTTTCACATTCAATAATTCCCACACTCATTGAGTCATGGAGCAATTAAGCAATTGAGCCATTTCAACTACCTTTGCACCCTATGACTATTGAAAACCTGAAGGAACTAAGGGACCGGGTACAGCACCTGCACCGCTTTCTTCGCGTGGATGACCGGATCGCCAAAATGGAGAACGACCGGCAGCTTACCCTTTCCCCCGGTTTCTGGGATGATAACGTGCGGGCCACAGCCATCCTCAAAGAAATAAAAATAGATAAATACTGGGCTGATTTCTTCGACCGCACCAACTCATTGGTGGAGGATGCTGCTGTGCTGTTCGACTTCTGGAAAGAGGGCGAAGCCACTGAAGAAGAAGTAGATACGGCTTACGACAAGGCACGCAAGGAAGTAGACGAGCTGGAGTTCAAATCCACCCTCAATGAGCCGGAAGATGAGATGCCGGGCATGGTGGTTATCAACAGCGGTGCAGGTGGCACCGAGAGCCAGGACTGGGCCGAAATGCTGCTGCGCATGTACCGTATGTATGGCGAAAAACAGGGCTGGAAGGTAAGCGAGATAGATGTGCAGTACGGCGATGGCGCAGGCATCAAGCAGGCCACGCTGGAGTTTGACGGCGCATTTGCTTACGGCCTGCTGAAAGCCGAAAGCGGTGTGCACCGCCTGGTACGTATCTCCCCCTTCGATTCCAATGCACGCAGGCACACATCGTTCGCATCCGTATTTGTATACCCGCTTATAGATGATACCATAGATATACAGGTAAGCCCGGCTGACGTGGAATGGGCGTTCTTCCGCTCCGGTGGCTCCGGTGGGCAGAACGTGAACAAGGTGGAAACAGCAGTGCGCCTGAAGCACATACCCAGCGGCATAATAGTGGAGTGCCAGATAGCGCGCACACAGGGCGAGAACCGGGAAAAGGCTATGACGATGCTCAAAAGCCGCCTCTACGAGGAGGAAATGCGCAAGCGCCAGGAGATACTCAATGCCACCAACTCATCTAAGAAAAAGATAGAATGGGGTTCGCAGATACGCAGCTACGTTTTTCATCCTTACAAAATGATCAAAGACCACCGCACCGACTTCGAAGTGGGCAATGTGCAGCCGGTAATGGATGGCGAGCTCGATGACTTCATCAAAGCCTACCTGATGAGCGTAAAGGAGGAACAATAACAAACAGAACAACAGTTAACTCCGGCACCCGGAATATGTCTCAAGACAACAAAAACATAAAGAAAAAAAAGTTCGACCTGCGGTTACTGGGCCGCCTGTTCTCATTTACCAGGCCGCATCGTGGCACTTTGTACCGTGCTATGGCGCTGGCCATTGTGCTTGCATTGCTCTCGCCTGTGAGGCCCTATCTCATACAGCTTGCCGTAGACAAGTACATCGCTCACAACCTGATGAACGGCCTTATCTGGCTTTGCGTGGTATATGCCGCTATCTTGCTCTTAGAGAGCGGGCTGCGCTTTTGGTTTGCTTACAGCGCCAATTGGCTCGGCCAGACAGTGGTCAATGACCTTCGCAATACCGTCTTTAAAAAGATACTGTTCCAGAACATCTCTTTTTACGACAACACGCCTATCGGTACGCTCACCACCCGCACCATCAACGATATTGAATCTATAAACGATGTCTTTTCAGAGGGCATCATCTCTATTGTGGCCGATATACTCACTATTGTTTCCATTATCATAGTGATGTTATGGACCGACTGGCGGCTTACATTGGTTTGCCTCGCGCCATTCCCATTGCTGATACTGGCTACCTGGTGGTTCAAAGAGGCGGTGAACAAATCCTTTCAGCGGGTGCGCAATGCCATTGCCGCCCTCAATGCCTTTGTACAGGAACACCTTACCGGCATGTACATTGTGCAGGCGTTTGCTGCTGAGGCGCGCGAAATGGGCAAGTTCAAAGACATCAACAAAGAGCACCGCGATGCCAACATCAAGGGCATCTTCGCATACTCGGTCTTCTTTCCTATCGTCGAGATCATCCTGGCCAGCTCGCTTGGGCTGCTGGTATGGTATGGCGCGTCGCGTATGCTGCACATAGGGGCATCGCCTGGTGTCATTATATCTTTCGTAATGTACCTCAACCTCCTCTTCCGCCCGCTGCGTATGATGGCCGATAAGTTCAATGTACTGCAAATGGGCATCATCTCCGGCGAGCGGGTATTTACTGTACTGGACAGCGAAGAAAACCTCGCCAATAACGGCACCTTCCCCGCACCAACCGTAAAGGGCGATGTGGCCTTTCGCAATGTGCATTTCAGCTACAAGCCCGGCGTGCCGGTGCTGCGGGGTATCTCTTTTTCGCTGCCTGCCGGCAAAACCATGGCCATCGTAGGCCACACCGGCGCAGGCAAAACATCCATCATCAGCATCCTCAACCGCCTGTACGAGACAGAAAGTGGCCAGATACTCATAGATGGCCACGACCTTAAAGAATACGATATCTACAGCCTGCGCAGCCACATAGGCATCGTACTACAGGATGTATTCCTGTTCTCCGGCACCATTGCCGATAACATCACGCTTCGCAACCCGGATATACCCCTGCACCGTGTGGAAGAAGTGGCCAAAATGCTTGGCATCCACGATTTTATCATGCAACTGCCGGGCGGCTATCATTTCGATGTGATGGAGAGGGGCAACACCCTCTCGCAGGGCCAGCGACAGTTATTGTCCTTTGCCCGCGCACTGCTCTACAACCCCTCCATACTCATACTCGATGAGGCCACCTCATCAGTAGACAGCGAAAGCGAACAACTCATACAGCACGCCATAGACACCCTCATCAAAGGCCGTACCTCTATAGTCATCGCCCACCGCCTCTCTACTATCCGCAAGGCCGATGAGATCATTGTTATGGACCACGGCACCATCACCGAGCGCGGCAACCACAGCTCCCTCATAGCAGATAAGGGCGCCTACTATGAGCTCTATACAGCCGTAGAGCAGATGAAAGAAAAAGAGGTGCTATAGCCTATAGTTGATTGGTCAAAAAACGCCCTGAACATAGCCCACGGTTTTAACCGTGGGTATCAAAAAACAATAAGGTCAGAACGGTTTTAACCGTTTACCACCCGGCATTCTTAACCGCCATCGTACAGGATTAGCACCCCATATTTTGTTGCCAACTGCCAAGGCATTACTTTTATGCAAATAATGAGCAATCCACGTGTCAACGTTTTAAAGCTTCCCCCCGTACGGTATGCCTTCAAAAGGGCGCACAAGGTCATTTTGCCCGGTGTCAACGGCGCCTCCCTTTACGAGGTGGGCAAGTTCTTCTTTAGTGAGCTACGCACACTAAAGCTGCAGGAGCGTGCCGCTGCCGTTACCTACAACTTCTTCATGGCCTTGCCGCCCACATTCCTTATCCTATTCTCGTTGGTGCCTTACCTGCCTTTGAAGAATGTAGAACAAACCATACTCAACACCATACAACTGCTCTCGCCCAACCATACCATATATATGACGGTACGCAATGTAGTGAGCGACTTTATGACCAAGCAGCACCAGGGCGCACTTTCTTATGGTATCATATTGGTGATGTATTTCTCCTCCAATGGCATTATGGGCCTCATGCGCAGCTTCGACAAAAGCCTCTCCCTCTACGTAGAGCGCACAGGCTTCATCCGCCGCTGGACGGCAGTAAAGCTCACGCTCATGCTCATAGGTGTGAGCATTGTGGCGCTCTCCGCCCTCATCATGCAAAGCAAAAAGCTTAACCCCTTTATCCTGCAAACCTTCCACAGCATTGTGGCCATCAAGGTATTGAGCATATTAGTGCTTATACTGCTTATCTTTATTACCATCTCTATCATTTACACCTACGGGCCATCGCTCACACACCGGTTCAGCTTTATCTCTGCGGGTTCTGTTATTGCCACTATTGCCTCCGTGATCGTAACTTCGGTGTTCTTCTTCCTGGTCAACCACTTCTTGTACTACAACAAGATCTACGGCTCCATCGGCACATTGATCGCTTTCATGGTGCTGATATGGCTCAATACCAATATCATATTACTGGGCTACGAGCTCAATGTAAGCATACTGCTTGGAAAGCTGGCAAGAGGAGGATTTGATGACGATGAAGAAGAATAAGGCTATCATATTACTCACTGTGCTGGTTGCATTATTATTGCAAACTGCATGCAACAACAGCGAGTCTATACCCGCAACCGTAACTTTTACAGAGCAGGTAGCGCCCATACTATATAACAACTGCACGATCTGCCACAGGCCCGGTGGCAGTGCGCATTTCTCATTAGTCACTTATGATGAATGCCGCAAGAATGCAGGCTCGGCTGCCTACGTCACCAAAGAGCGGATAATGCCCCCATGGCCTGCCGATCCGCATTATACCCAGTTCGTGGGCCAGCGCATACTCTCTGAGCGGGATATAAAAATACTGCAACAGTGGGCCGACGAAGGCGCGCCCGAAGGGCCAAAAGATAAACTCCCCGCCCTGCCCGCTTACCCCATAGGCTCCGACATAGGTACACCCGATATGCGTATAGCCGTGCAGCCCTACTTTCTCAAAGCCAACAGCACAGACCAGTTCCTGTTGGTAAAAGTACCCTTCCAATTACCCGCCGATACTTTCGCCAGCCTTATAGAATTTGTGCCGGGGCATAAAAACGTAGTGCATCATGTGAATGGCGATATGGTCAAATACGACTTCTACAAAAAGACCGATGTATTTGCCGGCGACCGTATCGTGAACATGGTCGAGGATACCGCGTCCCTGCTACAGGCATTTCAAAAACTGGGACTGCCCAATGATGATGGCAGCTATCCAACGCTGCAAAAATCTGTAGTTAATTACCTGCCGGGTGTAGTGGGCCAGAAGTATCCCGAAGGGATAGGCGGTTATTTTTTGCCACGCAAAGGCGCTTTCCTGTTCAATGACCTGCACTACGGCTTCACCAATAAAGATGACATATGGGACAGCTCCTACATCAATATCTTCTTTGCAAAGTCACCACCCAAACGGCCCGTACAGGAGTTCCAGATCGGCACACTGGGTGTAGCGCCTGTAGAGCCTGATCTCATTATTCAGCCCGACAGCATCAAGCATGTCTACAGCAAGTATACCATTCCTGCCGATATTTCGATCCTCACCATCAACCCGCACATGCACCTGTTGGGTAAGAGCTTTAAAGCGTATGCCCTGCAGCCCAACGGCGACACCATACGCCTGATCTCCATACCCCGCTGGGACTTTAACTGGCAATACTTCTACACCTTTAAGAAGATGGTGAAGATACCCGCGGGCAGCACCATAGTAGCCGAAGGTGTGTATGATAATACCCGCCAAAACCTCAATAACCCTTTCAGCCCGCCGCAACTGGTGCGCGACCGCAATGGCAGCATGAAGGCCACCGACGAAATGTTCCAGTTCATCATCACCTACCTGCCCTACGAACAAGGCGATGAAAACATCAGCCTCGAAACCAAGTGATTGCAACCCCAAGGTGTGCCACAC
>CAIVKT010000284.1 GCA_903906615.1 uncultured Bacteroidota bacterium
TCAATATACTTCTTCTCAACTTTTTTAATCCGACCTAAATTTTTCGCTAAATACATTGTCTTCGCAACATCTTCACACATCACGGCTGACTTAAGCGATGCCAAAGCTGATTTTCCAATTGCGAAAACTCCGTGATTCGCCATAAGAACAGCAGGAGACCTACTATTTTTCAAGGTATTAACGACACCTTTACCTATATCATCATTACCTATTATCGCAAATGGTCCAAGTGGGATATCCCCGCCAAATTCATCCGCCATAGCAGTTAGCCCACAAGGAATACTTAATCCAGCCGCAGCCCATGCACTAGCGTAATTAGAATGTGTATGAGTTATGCCATTAACCCAATTCATATACTTATATATATACGCGTGGGCGGCAGTGTCACTTGATGGCGCTAATTTTCCTTCAATTACTCTTCAATTAAGATCACAAATTACCATTTTTTCTGGTGTTAATTCTTCATAGCGAACTCCGCTCGGCTTAATTATGAAACTTTTCCCACCAGGAAGTCTCTCAGAGACATTACCTGCCGTCCATTGCACTAATCCAAATCTCTGTAAATCTGTGTTTAGTGTGCAGATATGCTTTCTGGTCTTTAAATTAACAGCCATCAGTTTACCTTCTCCATTAGCGCTATGTCCCTTATCTTACGCAATGCATGCATCACATCTCCTTGTCCAAAAGATTTATACAGTTTTGAATACTGATGAAAAAGTTGGTTATAAATTTCTACAGTTTCTAATTGAGGGAGGTATGCATCTCTCATTATTCCTCCCATTATCTCTGAGGCAGCAATAATGTCTGAGTACTCCCCGGCTGCAACTGCCGCATGAATAGCCGATCCAAGCGCAGGCCCTTGTTCTGATTTAATAATATGAATTGGTCGATTTAAAATATTTGCATATATCTGCATAACATATTTATTTTTGATTAAACCTCCTGCGGCAATAAAGTCAACAACAGGTACGCCGCTACTATCAAAAGCTTCGATGATAGTACGCATTCCAAATGCCGTTGACTCTACAAGTGCCGCATAAACATCTTCAGGTTTTGTGGCTAGAGTCATACCTACAATCAAACCAGACAAACTGTGATCAACTAAAGTTGATCGATTGCCACTTTCCCAATCTAGCGCTACTAATCCGTGAGAACCCGCCGGTTTTTTCTCTGCTAACTCGGATAAATAACTATGTAAATCTTGACCAGCCTTATGTGATTTTTGAATAAGCTCTTCACCCACAAAGTTATTTACAAACCAACCAAAGATGTCCCCGACTCCGCTCTGCCCAGCCTCATAACCCCATGTACTGGGTGTAATTCCACCCTCAACAACACCACACATCCCTGGAACAATTGCAAGATGGTCATGCACCATCACTACACAAGTTGACGTGCCCATAATCGCTACTAACTGACCGGCTTTAGTTGCATTTGCTGCAGGAGCAGTCACATGGGCGTCAACATTGCCTACAGCTACAGCGGTTCCTAGATTCAATCCTGTGATTTCGGCGCCAAATTTAGATAAGCCACCTGCTTTACTGCCTAATTGAGCTATAGGCCAATCTACTTTCTCGGTAACAAAATTTTTAAA
>CAIVKT010000285.1 GCA_903906615.1 uncultured Bacteroidota bacterium
TGAATAGAGGCTTGATCACTTTTTTATTGTGCCTTATAGGCACCACTGTCGTAGCACAGTCTGATTGGCACCTCAAAAAAGATGAAGAAGGTATCAAAGTATATACCGCCGAAACACCCAATTCCAATTTCAAATCCATAAAGGTAGATTGCATCATCAATGCCACTGTTCCGCAGATCATAGCCTGCCTTAGTGATATGAGCATACAGACGGAATGGGTATATAACAGCAAGTCTGCAAAACTCATTAAGCAAATTAAGGAAAATGAATTCGCCTTTTATTCAGAAGTGAGTGTGCCATGGCCGGGCACCAACCGCGATTATATTGCCCATATCGTCATCAACCAGGTATCGCCTACCGTTACGACTATTGACTCCCATTCCGATCCAACCTTGGTGCCGGAAAAAGACGGATTGGTGAGAATAAAAAAGTCAACAGCCCACTGGGAGCTGACCACTATTAATAAAGGATCTGTGCGCATAGTATACACCCTTGCCTTCGACCCTGCCGGGGCGGCGCCTGCCTGGCTCATTAATTTGTTCGTGACCAAGGGCCCATTAGAGACGTTCAAAAAATTAAAAGAAGAAGTGAAGAAGCCTGCTTACCAAAACGCGCATTTTGATTACATCAAAGAGTAGCCGTGAATTAGCTATGAAGTAGTCGCACCTTGGTACCCCGCCCGAGTGCCAATATACGGGAATACATGCGCTGAATAGCCGATAGCTGTATAACCTGCAATTTTTCCGGCACAATGTTGATCATACCAATCGCTTGCTCATATCGCGCAAGGCATATATCCATACTGAATTCTGCTGAGGCCAGTTGCCTTGCTGCCAATTGCCTTATTGCTTTGGGTACCGCTGCTATCTCTTTTATTTTGCTCACAGCATCTGCAATATTACCTACTTCATACACTCTATAGCAATCGGGAGCCAGCGCATGGTGTTCGTAGTCCTCAATGCCGCTTACGCGCGTACCTACCAAGCCACAGCCTGCGGCTAGAGCCTCCATCATAGCTATAGGTGTTCCTTCAAAATCCGAAGTTAGTAACAGCACATCGCTGGCTGCTAAATGAGCCGCAACCTCTTGCTGTGGCAGCCATCCATAAAAAGTCACTTGTTGTTGTAGCCTTGCCTCGCTAATCTTTTTTTCGATCGTTTCTTTTGCATCACCATCACCTATCACCCGCAGTTGAAATTTTGTATCGCTTTTGGCCAGTTCCACGCATATCTTCACCAGGTCTCCCGCCCTTTTCTGGTAGTCCGTTATCCTGCCTGCATATACAAGGTTCAAAGTATCTGTATTGCCTGCTGTGGGCTTGTACGCAGGCAGTTTGATACCGCAAGGGATGGTGGCAATATTTTCGGTATTGTAGTGTCGCAGCCGCGCCTGTACGGTATGGTGTACCCGCTCCGATACACAAGTAAAGAACGCTACCTGCTGCTGATACTTTGTGGCAAGTGCGTAATAATGCGCCTCATCGCTATGTAGCACACCTATTACGGGGTAAGTAGCGCACATGGCTGTAGCCGATGCCCACACAACCGCATCATCAGATACAATAACAGGCGTACCGGCTGGCAGTTGCGCAAGCAATTTTTTATAAATGAACGCCCGGTATTCAGGAGTGCCAAATTCAAATTCATAACTCACCTTTGCGGAGAGGATGTGTGCCTTGCTGTTTTGCGCAGCTAATAACTGTAACAATGTATCTCTGCCCTTAGCCGAAAAGAATGCTTTTGTCGGTTCTACAGTAACGAAATAAACCTCCTTCCCCGCTTCGGCAAAGGCTGCTGCGGCATCGGCCATCCAGCGGGTAACTCCGCCCCTGTGATAGGGGTGGCACAGAAAAGCTATTTTGTTGTTGCCACTCATTGTTTATCCAGCCATCGGTTAAAACATATGATGCGCCACGGCATAAAGTTGAATGTGCGCTTGCCATCCATTATCTCTGCTACATATTTCCGCGCGGCAGTTGCGTCTATCATGGTACGGTCCAGTTTTTTGTAGGCTGCTTCCAGCTCATTACTAAACCATGCTCTGCCTTCTTCTTTCAGCCACACTTCTTCCGGTGTCACAAAGCCCATCTTATCTCTGCGTTGCTCAATGGCTTCGGGTATTACACCGTGCATGGCCTTGCGCAGCACATGCTTGCGTACGCCTTTGTTATACACATACCGCTCCGGCAGGCTCATGTTAAACTCCACAAGCCGGTAATCCAAAAAAGGTGTGCGCGACTCCACACTCCACGCCATTGAATTGTGGTCTTCGTAGCGCAGCAACCCCGGCAATGGAGTGCTATATAGCTGTTGTACCAGGTTTTCTCTCAGGCTGTGTGCATGTTGCAATTCGCCTTCATTGTTCTGGTGTAATACCCAGTCGGCCGGGGAATGTGTGGATAGTCGCAAACGCTTAGGTAGCAGCTGAGTAATGCCTTTACCGCCTGTTAGTTGCGCAGCGCCCAATAAAAATCCCTTGGGCCAGTGCCCTTTTTCGCTTTTATAGTGCCTTGCCTCAACATACAGCGAGCGCCATTTCATTTGTTGCAACATACCTGTGTAGTACGATAGGTCGTTGCCGCCATACCCCGCAAGCTGCTCATCTGCGCCCTGCCCGTCTATCATCACTTTAAGCCCTGCTCTGTTCGTTTCTTTAAATACCGCCCACTGGCTGAAGATAGATGTGCTGCCAAATGGTTCATCCTGGTACCACAGCAATGTGTCGAGGTCTTCCTGCAATTGTGTGAACGAAGGAAATACCCTGTGTGGATGCGCCTTTGTTTTTGCGATCACCTGCTGCGCGTAGCTCCACTCATCATATCGCGCGTTATCAAAGCAGGCGGTTACTGTTTCTTGCCCTGCATGGTCGCCCTGTGCTTGCAGCAAGTCTGCTGCCAGGCACACAATGCTCGATGAATCCAGCCCGCCGGATAGGCAGGAGCCCACTTTCACATCAGAGCGCAGCCGCACCCGCACTGAATCCGTCAGCAATGTCTTTAATTGCGTAGCGGCATCCTCAAAGCTGCCCCGCCACTTTGTATTGGGTAGTTGATACCACCGTACTGTTTTCATTTTACAATCACTGTCTGCAAGGTCTATGTGCAGGTAGTGGCCGCCTGGCAGTTGTTTTATTTGTGTGTCAAATGTATTGTCCGTATGCTCTGTAGCGCCTGTGGCAAGGAACTGCCTTGCGCTGGTTTCATTCAGCGAGAACTGAAATCCCGGCGCAGTGCTTATCTGCTTTATTTCAGAGGCCAGGTATATGGCATTTGTTCCGGTATAGTAGTAGAGCGGCTTCACGCCAAACCTATCGCGCACGGCATAGAGCTCCTGCTTCCGCTCGTCCAGCAGTACAAAGGCAAACATGCCATTGAACTTATGCAGGCATGCTGAGCCCCATTGCGCCCATGCGTGTAATATCACTTCGGTATCGGATGTGCCGGTGAATTGATGCCCTGCCTGCCGCAGTTCTTCTTTTATCTCCAGGTAATTATAGATCTCACCATTAAACACAATAGACAGTTGCGCTTCGGCAAACAGCATAGGCTGATGCCCCGTAGGTGAAAGATCAAGAATAGATAGCCGCCTGTGCCCTAAGCCTACTTTAAAGGATTCGCCGGGGTGCAGGTCTTCATACTTCCAGTGGTCTTTTGTGGAATGTGCGGTGTCTTTGCCTGCCCACACTTTGGCATTGCTACCGGGCTTCCAGGTAAGGAACCCCTCATCATCAGGACCGCGGTGGCGTATAACAGATGTGGCATCAATAAGCTGTGCGCTATCGCTCTTACCCCTGATGTTAATTACCGATAGTATGCCGCACATGGTGTTTTAATGGTATAGCCTGCTGTGATTTTTTCAGCGCAGCAAAATTACACAAAATGCCCTGTTTTATTGCAGGCAAAAGGGTAATTTATCGCAACAACTATCACCTCATAAATGCTACTTTTGTGCTTAATGAAGGTTCTCGCACTCACACATGCCCATTTACATCCCGGCGGGCTATCGCCAGTATCCTGCGAGCGTGCCGACTCGCTGGTGGGTACGTGGAGCAGTGCGCTGCACTGGGACATTGATGTGGTACATACTCCTGGCACCCAATGGCGGGGTATATGGCTCGATGGCAATGGGCTACAGGTACATATCATTCACCAGCCTGCGCCACCTGCCCTGATGATGAACAAGCCACAACTGTTTTCGTCAGAGATAAAAGCCCTGCTGGCTAAGCAGCAATATGCAAAAGTGTTCGAGCTGGGCATAGCCCGTATTTCAAAACGCGCGCGCAAGGCTTTCTCTGCCAACGGCCTCGCCCTGCCCTACGAACTGGCAAAGGCCAGACAATGGGGACAGGCATTGGCAGGCAATGAACGGATAAAGAACAGCAAATACGACCTCATTTTTGTATGTGCAGGCTACGGTGACGAATACCTGCTGGAAACCGGCCTGCTGCTCGCAGAGCAGCAGAATGTGCCCATGGTCGTTGATTTCAGGGACTTGTGGAGCGATCATCACAATGAAGGCCGCTTTACCGAAAAACAAAAAAAGGTGATCCGCAGGCTGGAAACAAGGCTACTTCAAAAAACAGTAATGGTGAGCGTGCCGCAAAAGCATATGGCCACATTACTAAAGAAGTGGCTCAAAACACCTGTATACCTGCTTGCACACAGCGCCTATACCGACCCTGCCTGGAAGGATGGCCGTGTAGTAAGCAATGAGTTCGTGATGCTGTATGCAGGTAAGCTTTATGCCGATGGTCCGGGTCTGGGTATGCTCATAGATCTCATCAAAAAACTGGCGGCGGCTCATTTATACAAGCCATTCCGTTGCCGTTTTTTTGTAGATGACCCGGATATGCTGAAGCGTATCGCCGAAGATAATGGTGTAGCGCAATACATGGAGATCAACAGCTGGGTTGCCCCCGGCGAACTGTGGCAGAACATGCGCAGCGCGCACCTGCTACTTATACCCGATTCGGGTGTGGCCGAAAATTACCCGTTGCTGCCGACCAAAACGTTTCAATACGCCTATGCCGGGCGGCAGATATTGTGCCTCTCGGCCTATAAAAATGACGAGATGCAGGAATTCCTGGATGCGCACCACGCGGGCATTGTTACTACCAACGTTGATGATGCCGCCACATGGGTGGCACAACTTTCTTTTGCCAACGAGCAGTACGAACAGATGCCCGCCATGAGGAATGTGCCACTGCGGGCGCAGGCCGCCCATGATATGGGCATAGAAATTGAGAAAATTATGGCACAGAAGTAATACTTTTATCCCACCTTACCTGACCCCCATACCACTAAAGAAAAAGTAAAGGCACATGAAAAACTTCGCACTGATAGGCGCTGCCGGATATATTGCCCCGAGGCACCTTGCGGCCATAAGAGATACTAAGAATAACCTGCTGGCCGCTATGGACCGCTTCGACAGCGTGGGCATATTGGATAGCTATTTTCCGCAGGCCCATTTTTTTACAGAGTTCGAGCGTTTTGACCGGCATATAGACAAACTGAGAAGAAGGGGCGATAAGATAGATTATGTGAGCATTTGCACACCCAACTACCTGCACGACTCCCACATTCGCTTTGCGCTCCGTAGCAATGCAGATGCTATTTGCGAAAAGCCCCTGGTCCTCAATCCCTGGAACCTGGAGGCCCTGCAGGAAATAGAAAAAGAGACCGGCAACAAAGTATTCAACATACTGCAACTGCGCCTGCACCCATCTATTATAGCCTTGAAGGAAAAGATAGACAATGAAAAGAACGATAAACTTTACGACATAGACCTTACCTACCTCACCTCCCGTGGCAACTGGTACGGCAATAGCTGGAAGGGCGAGATCAGCAAGTCGGGCGGCATAGCCACCAATATAGGTATCCACTTCTTCGATATGCTGATCTGGATATTCGGCGCGGTGAAAGAAAATATAGTGCATGTGGTCAAGGACGATCATGCTGCCGGTATGCTGTACCTCGAAAAGGCACGTGTGCGCTGGTTCCTCAGCATCAACTACGATCACCTGCCTGCAGAAGCCAAGGCGCAGAACAAACGTACCTTCCGTGCCATCACGGTTGATGGCAAAGAGATAGAGTTCAGTGAGGGCTTTGGCGACCTGCACACCCGCAGCTACGAAGAAGTGCTGAAGGGCAATGGCTTCGGGCTGGACCAGGCTATGCCCAGCATCACGCTTGCCCATGGCATCAGGGTAGCTGCGCCCACACCGCCCACCGGCGAGTATCATCCTTTCATTAAATCTGTATAGAACTGCCGCAATGAAAACAATAGGCATTATCACCTACGACTATCCGCACCTGAAGACCGAACAGGTAATGCTGAACCTGCTGCAAAAGTATGCTCCATCACAAATGAAGATGTTTGCACTGCCCTTTACTCCGCGCAAAGAAAGGAACATACAAATATCACATCGGCCAAACCAGGCCAATAGCGTGCATCCGCGTAGCATGGCTGATGCTCATGGTATATCCTATACACCCGTTGCGTTCGATCATGAAATAGAGAGTGGCCTCGATTATTATGTGATACTTGGTGCTGGTATTTTGTCTGAGCGGTTTGTAAAAGATAAAAAAGTATTCAATTGCCACCCCGGTGTTATCCCCGCTGTGCGCGGGCTTGATGCTTTTAAGTGGTCTATACTCGAAATGCAGCCCCTTGGTGTATCGCTTCATTTTATAGATGAGCAGGTGGATGCAGGTGAGATCATTTCCATACTGCCCACCAATGTATACGCTACAGATACCATCGAAACCCTTAGTCGCAGACACTACGAGAACGAAATAGCCATTATGAGCGATTTTGAATACCACCTGCAACACCCCGCAAATATCTTTGCTGGTATAGCCACCGGCGAGCCGCACCGCAGGATGGATGCGGCCACAGAAGCAGCCATGATCGAAAAATTTGAGGCATACAAAACAACAATGGCTTACCCTGCAAATCGTTAGCCCGAATTTATCAACCTTGCTTATCTTTATAACACAATTCAATAGAAAACACTTCACTATGGCGCTCTTCTCCCAACTCGGTAATTACAGAAACTTCGGACTGCTGATAGCCCGCGCGGGCGTGGGCGTTATGATGTTTTTGCATGGCCTGTCCAAACTCACCGGCGGCCCTGATAAATGGATAGACCTGGGCCATAACATGAGCCACCTGCACATTACCTTCTTCCCTGTATTCTGGGGCTTTATGAGCGCCGTTACCGAAACCATTGGCGGGCTGTTCTGCGTGCTTGGCCTGTGGTTCAGGGTGGTTAGCCTGTTTATGGTCATCAACTTCATCGTGGCTATCCTCACGCTTTTTGCCGCGGGCAAAGGCTTCATGGGTTCGTCCGAAGCTATTGAGCTTGCCTTCGTATTCTTTGGGTTCCTCTTCCTCGGCGCAGGCACATATTCAGTAGATAAAAGCTAGTCCATAAGTGTCCCACACCTCCTTCAGGTGCGGGACACTTAGATAGCTCACCTGTCATACGTCAGCGTTATGGGCAAACCCCACAACTTCCGCTCTCCGGATATCAGCGATATGCTGTCTATCTTAATTGTACATGGGCCATCCCATTCTTTTATCTTATCCTTCATCTGGTAGGTGAATTCAGCGCCCTGCGATGCCATAGGCCCCCATGTCTGGCCTTTTGAGTTGCTGATGCTAAACGAGTAACTACGCACATCGCAGCTTGCATCCTGCGATATCAGCCTCGGCGCCAGCATGATCAACTCGCGCGATGTATGCGCCCCTTTGATCTGCCCGATCAATACCGTTACGATACCGTTGGATGATGCAGGTTCTTCAGCTTTTACAATTTTAGCCGGTTTTGCCGGTTTGGTTTTTACAGAAGGTGCAGTAACAGGTTTAGGCTTAGTAGCTACTGCCGGTGTAGCGTCTGGCACCATTGTAGTTACAGCAGCCGGTGTTGTCGCAGGTTTTACAGGCGCAGCCGATCTTACCGCAGGCGTGGTGGGAGTGTATGCTGGTGTATGCCGTGCTGTAGTTGCGGGTTTTATAGGAGTTGTCGCCGGGCCAGGTGTTGCAATGGTTGTCGCCTTTGCAGTTGCAGCCGGGGTTGGTGTGGGTGCTGCTGTTACCGTAGGTGCAGGCATTGCCTTTGCTGTATCTGCCGCCTGTGCCGCCAATTGTTTGGCCTTCTTTTCTCTCTGTCGCTCCATTGCATCGCCGAAAGGGTGGTCTTGCGCAAAGGAGGGTAGTGAAGATATTAGTACGAAAAATAAGAGGAAGTTTTTCATGTGGATGTGGTTTGGTTAAAAATACGCATCAAAATTAAATATTGCAAAAAGGACAGGATCACTCCGTGGTCACCCATATCATATCGGCATCTTTTTTGCGGATGCTGAGGTAGTAACCGGCAATTTGTATGGCCATAGGGTCGCCCATCGGGGCGATCATTTCTACCCATACCGGCTCGCCGGGTATGCAGCCCATTTCCATCAGTGTGAGCTGAAATTCACTCTCGTCGTGGCTGGTGATCACGGCCTTTGTACCCGCACGCAGCTTCGACAGTCGCATCACTTTTTCTTCCTGCACTTTCATGTAGGCAAAGGTACGAAGTAATACAGGCAAAAAAGCTACTTTTGAAGGACTGAAACCACGCATGCTATGCAGGATATTACCACCACAGCCGATGTAGAACTGCTCATCAATACCTTTTACGATAAAGTAAAAAATGATGATACGATAGGCTACATTTTTAACGAGGTGATAGGCAGCGACTGGAGCCACCACCTGCCGGTAATGTATAAATTCTGGAACATGGTGCTGCTTACTATACCCGGCTACGAGGGGTATCCTACATACAAGCATTTGGAGGTAAATAAACAGGTGCCACTTAAAAAAGAACACTTCGACCGCTGGCTGCTCCTCTGGTACGACACTATTGACCATCTCTTTAAAGGCGAGATAGCTGACCAGGCCAAGACGAAGGCGGAACTGATGGCCAACCTCATACACATCAAGATAGAAGAATCAGCCAAAGAAGGTTTCATCCAATAAAACTCACCAAATTGTTTACTTTATCAGGCAAGCTTATTGATCTTTTTCAGCGGAGGATATATCCGGCGCAGGTGGTTATTAAAGACGGTCGCATACACGCTGTTACCGAAACTGAAACTGCCGAAGACCGCTACCTGCTGCCGGGCTTTGTGGATGCGCATATACATATCGAAAGCTCTATGCTCGTGCCCACAGCGTTTGCACAGATAGCCGTGGTTCACGGAACAGTTGCAACCGTATCAGACCCGCACGAGATAGCCAATGTAAATGGCCTGGCCGGTGTGCAGTACATGATTGATAACAGCAAGCTATCCCCATTCAAGTTCTTCTTTGGCGCACCCTCGTGCGTACCTGCCACTGCGTTTGAAACAGCGGGTGCCACGCTTGATGCCGCAGCAGTAGAAACACTGCTCCAAAACCCCGATATCTGGTATTTATCGGAGCTGATGAACTATCCCGGTGTGCTGTATGGCGATCCTGAGGTGCTTGCCAAGATAGCTGCCGCAAAGCGAGCAGGAAAACCTGTAGATGGCCATGCGCCCGGCTTGCGGGGCAGCGAAGCAGCAATGTATGCTGCCGCAGGTATCACCACCGATCATGAATGCTTCACCCTGGATGAAGCACTGGATAAAATTGCTGCCGGTATGCACATTCTTATCAGGGAGGGTAGCGCAGCCAAAAACTATGAAGCCCTTGCGCCCCTGTTGCATTCGCACCCCGATCGGGTAATGTTTTGCAGCGATGATAAGCATCCCGATGAGCTGTTGCTACACCACATCAATGGCCTCGTGAAACGCTCCCTGCAAAAGGGATACGACCTTTATGATGTGCTGCGTGCTGCCTGTGTGCACCCCGTATTGCATTACAAACTGCCTGTGGGCCTGCTGCGTATTGGCGACCCCGCAGATTTCATTGTTATCAATAACCTTACCGACTTCGACATACTGCAAACCTACATCGGCGGCGAACTGGTAGCAGAAAACCACACATGTTTACTTCCTTCTATTCCCGCCACAGCTATCAATAACTTTAAGGCTACCCGAAAACAAGTGGCGGATTTTGCGATACGGACATCTACCGCTGCACCCACTATTCGTGTTATAGAGGCCATTGAAGGGCAATTGGTGACCAATTGCCTGCAACTGCCTGCAAAGGTGGAAGGCGGCTACATGGTGAGCGATACCTCGTGGGGCATACTCAAAATAGCTGTCATCAACCGATATGAACCATCGGCCGCTGTGGCTACTGGCTTTATCAAAAACTTTGGGTTGCAGCGTGGTGCGATTGCCTCTACAGTCGCGCATGATTGCCACAACATTATAGCTGTGGGTGTTGATGATGCTTCTATATGCGCTGCTGTAAATGCCCTTATTGATTGTAAGGGTGGCATAGCAGTCGCCCGCAGCGAGGCCAGTGTCGACTTATTGCAACTGCCCGTAGCAGGCCTTATGTCATTGGATAGTGCAGAAGAAGTAGCAAGTGCTTATACACATCTTAATAGTATTGTGCGTAGCCTCGGCTCGCCATTGCATGCACCGTTTATGACGCTATCCTTCATGGCCTTGCTCGTCATCCCCTCATTAAAGCTAAGCGATAAAGGACTATTTGATGGCAGCAAGTTTGCGTTTACAGATGTAGAGGTATAAACAGAATCACTACACACACCACGTAGAGACGCATTGAATCCCTCCACTCGCGTCGGGGCAGTCAACGCATCCGCGTAGGGCAGGGAATGACTAACTCCCCTGCTAAGGAGGGTACAGCCTGCAAACAATGGCGAAGCAATTATTTTCAGGCAGGGGTGGTAGTGCTCGCGCAGGACAGGCAACCCAAACACCCACGCCAAATTCCAACCCCTAATAATTTATTTTCCAAATAATTTGGCAATGTCAAGAATTGTGTATAATATTGTGTCGTAATTGAAGCGAAGCTCTTAAAAAGTAATGATTATTGACAAAGCCATCGAACCGGATGGGGAGAAAATGGGGAAGAAAAGGGGAATTTTAATCAACATTTTTCACATAAAGCATTGATTATCAACTATAATTGTAAAATGATCACTTTTTTGACAAAAGGGGGGAAATTTACTTCCCGCAGTTGTTGATAACTTGATTTCAGGGGCAGGCTATTAAAAGGTAATTTTGGTTTAAATATTCATACGTAAAAAAGTAAGTAACATGGCAGACGACAAATTAAAAGTATTGAAGCTCGCACTCGACAAGATCGAGAAAGACTATGGCAAGGGATCGGTGATGATGCTCGGCGACAAGGGAACCGACGTTATGGAGGTCATCAGCACAGGCTCCATCGGGCTCGATGTAGCGCTGGGCGTGGGCGGACTGCCCCGTGGCCGTATAGTAGAAATATACGGGCCGGAATCTTCAGGTAAAACAACAATAGCCATACATACTATTGCACAGGCGCAAAAGAAAGGCGGTATCTGCGCAATAATAGATGCCGAGCACGCATTTGATGCCAGCTACGCCCGCAAACTGGGTGTGGATGTGGATAATCTTATCATTTCCCAGCCCGACTATGGCGAGCAGGGCCTCGAAATAGCTGATCGCCTCATCTCCAGCGGTGCTGTAGACGTGGTGGTTATCGACTCCGTAGCCGCACTGGTACCAAAAGGTGAGCTGGAAGGCGAAATGGGCGAAAGCAAAATGGGCCTGCAAGCCAGGCTGATGAGCCAGGCGCTACGCAAGCTCACTGCCACTATATCCCGCACCGGCTGCTGCTGCATATTCATCAACCAGCTCCGCGAGAAGATAGGCGTGATGTTTGGCAACCCCGAAACAACTACCGGCGGCAACGCCCTCAAGTTCTACGCATCCGTGCGACTCGATATCCGTCGTATCGCGCAGATCAAGGACGGCGACGTAGCCAGCGGCAACCGTACCCGTGTAAAGGTGGTGAAGAATAAAGTAGCTCCACCTTTCCGCCAGGTCGAGTTTGATATCATCTTCGGTGAGGGCATCAGCAAAATGGGCGAGATCATAGATATGGGCGTAGACCTGGGCATACTCCAGAAGAGTGGCTCATGGTTCAGCTACAACGAAAGCAAAATAGGCCAGGGCCGCGATTCTGTAAAGCAATTCCTTGCAGACAACCCCGAAGTTAGCGATGCTATAGAAGCCCGCATCAGGGAAGCCCTGCTGCCAACAGCAGTGCCTGCATAAAACACTTAGTAAGTACAAAAACGATAAACGCCGCACTTTGTGGCGTTTATCGTTTCTATAAACTGCTGCTGAAAAACCATTATAGATCGCTTTCGGCTCTTCCACTTACTACTTTCTGCTATATTTACACCTAACAACTATATTTATTACTTTTGACCTGCTATTCATCAACGACACTTGATGCTTTTTAAATTTTAATTTTTACTTTTTAATTTTGACAATGTCCCCGGAGCAGTTCTTTGAACTGATGCTGAAAGAATTAGAAGTGCATACCGAAATGCAGCCCTACTATAAATTCCTGGGCAAGCAGTCGTCATGGCACTTTCGCAGGAATTATTTTCTGGAGCGCCTGCGTTATATACAAAAGCATATTGTAGACGGCGGCATTAAGAACATGGACATCTGGGACTGTGGCTGCGGCTACGGCACCACCTGCCTCTTCCTCGCTATGAACGGCATCAAAACATACGGCACCACGCTGGAGTTTTACTTTGAGACCGTGCAAAAGCGCAAAGATTACTGGAGCCAATACGGCGACACATCACTCTTCACCTGCACCTACGAGAACCTGTTTGATAACCAGCCCGCACCCAACAGCTATAACTGGATCATAGTACAAGATACCCTGCACCACCTGGAGCCGATAAATGATGCCCTGCAGATATTCAACATCAGCCTGCGCAAAGGCGGCAAAATATTATCAGTTGAGGAGAACGGCAATAATATTATACAACGCATAAAGCTCTATAAATACCGGGGCAATAAGCGCATCATCACCATTTGGGATGAACGCCTGCAAAAAGATATACTCATAGGAAACGAGAACATCCGTAGCCTGGCCAACTGGAGGAAACTGTTCGAAAAGAACGGATTCAGCATACCGGATTCCATGGTGCAATATGTGCGCTACTATCTCCCCTTCCAATACAAGTCAGCAGACCCAGAAAAGTTGTTGCAGAAAGAACGGGAGATACAATCCTCAAAAGGTTTCCGCCGCGAATACTTTTTCTTCGGGCTCAACTTTATCGCCGAGAAAAAGTAACCAAAGTAACA
>CAIVKT010000286.1 GCA_903906615.1 uncultured Bacteroidota bacterium
CTGTAAAACAATTTTACGGGTTACGCAATTTCTTTTTACTTTATACCCAACTAATGTGCCTTTATGAAAAGACGATATGCCTTATTGGTATGCTTACTAACCACGCTGGCTATTGGCTGCAATAAAACCAAAGATACCACCCCTGCAAATGCAGCCCATGTAATGTTTGTAAATGGCTGCACTGCTACCGGCAACATATATGTGGCCGATAGCCTTAAAACGTTGTCCGGCCCGTACCCTGTTGCCTTTGATACTACAGTAGGTTATCAGTCCCTTGCCGCAGGCACCGAAGCCATGCTGGTGTATATCAGCAGCTTCGGTAATTCCCGTCCACTACAGGCCGCAACAGCTACTTTTTACGCCAATGACTACTATTCTGTTTTTGTGGGCGGCACCATTACTAAACCTTCTTTTTTTGTAACCTCCGATGATCTCTCTGCGCCCGCACAGGGCATGGCCAAGATCAGGTTCGTTAACCTCTCTTCTGATACACTTTCCGAAACGGTCACTGTAGGCAGCAACCTGCTGGCAGTACACGTGGGGCCGGCAAGCTGTACACCGTTCAATTCTGTTATTGCAGGCAAATACGCTATAACGTCTAATGACCCGGATAAGATCAATTCCTCCGATACCCTCCTGGCAAGAATGTATGTGGCAGATAGTATATACACTGTAGTGCTTACCGGCAGCAGGGGAGGCGATAGCATCGCGTATCCGTTGCACCTCTCCTTCTTCCTCAACGATCCGAACAAATAGCTTCTTACCAAACTGCCTTTTATGAAAAACCTCTTACCCACATTTACTTTATTTCTGTGCCTACTTTCGGTAGCCGCTTGCCGGAAGAACAGTAACCCTACTATAGACACCAACAATACCAACGTAATGTTTGTAAATGTATGTACCAACGGCACAAATCCATTTTTGGTAGATGGGCATGTAGGTGATTCTGCAATTTTCTCCGCTACGGCTCTGGGCATATGTGGTTATTCAGGTTATGCCACTATTCCTGTTTCCAATAACACGCACATATCTTATTGGTCCGGCGGTAACCAATTAATTGATTCAATGGCCAACCTGGGCTACAATGATTTCTATTCTGCTTTTTTATGTGGCACACCTTCAAAGCCCCGGCTCATCATAGTGCAGGATGTGTTCAATTTGCCCTCACAGGGTTATGCGTCCATCCGTTTCCTGAATTTCTGCCCCAACAGCCCCCGCCTCGATTGCTACGTGGGTAGCGAACTGGTGGATACCATGCAGAGCTTTGTGGCCGATTATCCCTTTGGCGTTTACCTCAATTCCGGCTTCGCGCCGGTCAATGTATACGACTTCATACAAGTGCCCGCCGGTACTGTGCAATTGATCATGCAGGATGTGGCTAATACCTCGTACAATGCTTATTACGACAACTACCAGCTCATAGCAGGGAGGCAATACACTGCCATCTGCACCGATACTGCTTCGAGCCCGGTGAGCACTGCGCATCACCTTAAGATCACCATTATCAATAATCATTGACCATCCCCCAACCAGGGTATATGAATGAAGGAAAAACAACCTAATTTTATCCCCTAATCTCAATGACATGAATAATACGTTATTACTGATCGCTGCCGCGACGCTGTCCATAACGGCTTGCAACCAGCCTGCCCCGAAGGAAACTGCCAAAGCCGACATTATCCGCAGCGACATGGATACTACCGTGCGCCCCAACGATGATTTCTTCGCCTACGCCAATGGCCTGTGGATGAAGAACAATCAGATACCTGCTGATGAAACTTCATGGGGCATAGGCGAGCTGGTGCAGAAAGAGCTGTATACAAAGCTACTCAAGATAAATACTGATGCCGAGCAGAAAGCTGAGAAGAGCGGCTCAGGACAGCAGATAGGCGATTTCTGGTACAGCGCCATGGATACCGTTAATATTGAGAAGAACGGCATCACACCACTGCACGATGAGCTGTTGCGTATAGATGGCATGAAGACCAAAGAAGACGTGCTTGCACAGGCTGCGCACATGCACACCTTTGGCGCCAATGTGTTCTTTGACGAAGGTGTTTCGCAAGACCCCAAGCACAGCGATGTGGAAGCCTATATGATGACACAGGGCGGCCTCGGCTTACCTAATAGGGATTATTATTTCAATACCGATGCCCGTACGGCTAAGGTAAGGGCGCAGTACCCGGCCTATGTAGCCACTATATTTCAGCTTATGGGTGCCGACAGCTCCACAGCTGCAAAGAAGGCTGCCGGGGTCATCGCATTTGAAGCAACACTTGCGCGCTCTTCCCGCAAACTTGAAGACCTGCGCGACCCGTATACCAACTACCATAAGTATGCTATTGTAAAACTGCGCAGTATAGCCCCCGGCACCGATTGGCCACACATTCTCGATGAAATGGGTGTGAAGCATGTAGACAGCGTGATCATTGGCCAGCCCGAATTCTATACCGCATTAGACAAAGCCATTGCCGGCACAGATATGCAAACGCTGAAAGACTATATGTCGTTTCACCTGGTAGCTACATTTGGCAATTACCTCAGCAAGCCTTTTGCTGACGCTAATTTCAATTTTTACTCCAAGGTCATTCGTGGTGCCGAGCAGCAGCACCCGCGCTGGCGCAGGGCGCTCGATGCCGAAGAAGGAGCTATAGGCGAAGAACTGGGGCAATTGTTTGTAAAAGAATACTTCGATGCCAAAGCCAAGGCCCGCTACGAGCAGGTGGTGGAGAATGTACGCAATGCCTACAAAGCCAGGATAGAAAAACTGGACTGGATGACCGACAGCACCAAGAAAAAAGCCATTCATAAGCTTATGGCTATCCGCAAGAAAGTGGGCTATCCTGATAAATGGAAAGATTTCTCTTCACTCAAAATAGACCGTGGCCCCTATGCCCTCAACATGATGCGTGCCAACCAATGGTGGAATAACTACGAAATGAGCAAGCTGGGCAAGCCGGTAGACCGCGATGAATGGTCCATGACACCACAAACTTACAATGCCTATTACAACCAGTCTAACAATGAGATAGTGCTGCCCGCAGCCATGATGACCGTACCCGGCTTTAAAGATGCCGAGCTGGATGATGCTCTTGTATATGGCTACACAGCAGCTTCTACAGTAGGCCACGAGATCACCCATGGCTTTGATGATGAGGGCCGCAAATCTGATGAGAACGGCAACCTCGCCAGCTGGTGGTCTTCCACAGATACTGCCCAGTTTGTGAAGCGTGCCGATGTGCTGGTGCAGCAGTTCAATAAAATGGTACCTATTGATACACTGCACATCAATGGCAAGGCTACCCTCGGCGAAAACCTCGCCGACCTTGGCGGCATACTCATTGGCCTCGATGCCTTTAAGCAGACAGATACTTACAAGAAAGGGGAAAAGATAAATGGCATGACCCCTACACAGCGCTTCTTCCTCGGCTACGCTCTTGGCTGGCTGCTTGAAGAACGCCCCGAGCGTGTGGCAACGCAGTTGCTCACAGACGTACACTCACCCGCTAAATACCGTGTAAATGGACCGTTCCCTAATGTGCCCGATTTCTACGACGCATTCGGCATCAAGCCCGGTGATAAAATGTACATACCTGATAGTGCAAGGGTGCATCTGTGGTAAACAGAACTTGTATCAATAAAAAATGCTCCGTTTCGCGGAGCATTTTTTATTAAATTTTTTATGTAATTCAAATATTACTTACCCTCGTTCAGTTTCATCACAGCCCTGCGGTTCTTGGCGCGGCCTTCTGCTGTTTTATTAGTGGCGGCTGCATCTTTAGCGCCATGGCCTACTGTCTTCACTTTTTTGGCGCTTATCCCTTTCTTGCGCAGGTAGTTCTTTACAGAGTTTGCCCTGCGCTTGGAGAGTATCCTGTTATAAGCAGCGGCACCCCTACTGTCTGTATAGCCATGTACCGTTACGGTGGCATTAGGGTCGTCCTGTAGCTCTTTCACGGCTTCTTCGAGTATCGGGTAAGAAGATGGGTGAATGGTTGTTTTATTGAAATCAAACAAGATAGGCGCAGAAACGTCAGATCTTTCTTCTGGCTCCGGCTGCTCTTCAACAGTGGTAGGCGATGCTACAGGCGGCTCTACTTCCACAGGTGGTATTGCCGGCGCTACATCTTCTGCGGGTCCTGCTGCATCCGGTGCCGGTGGCGCTACATGTTTCTTGCCAAAGCAATACCTTACGCCTACGCTCAGGCCGAATGAGTTGTTCATGCTGCTCGTTACCGTATTCAGCATAGAGCTATATTGGCCCAGCTTATCGGTAAGCCTGTAATTGGCATCGGCAGTATGGTTAAAGTCCTGGTATAGATAATATACACCCAGGTTCAATGAGGTGCGTGGGCATAAGGCTATGCTGATGGCCGGGCGCAGCAACAGGCCTATAGTACCTGCTGTATAAGATACATTGCCGGTGTTCTTATTTGGGCTTACGCCAAGACCCACATTATAGCCATGTTGTTGCAGGTCAGTGAAGTAAGCGGCAACACTGCTGTAGCCTAATGGTGTGTACATACTTTTCTTAATGATCAGGTCCGAAGAGCCGGGTATTGCCGAATTATCAAATACTGTTGTGGTACCTTCAGGTGTCACGTCATATTTGTAGATGGCTTCATAATCAAATGCCGTTTTTGCGGTATAGTTACTGCTTTCTACCAGGTTGAACATTACGCCCGCATCAACAGTAAAGCCCACTTTGCGGCTGAACTGTGTTTTGTATTTGTACAACAGTGGGATGTTCAGGTTAGATGTCTGCAAAGACTCTTTTACCTGCCCGTCTGATGTGAGCAACTGCCTGAAGGTACCGCCCAGGTTGTCGGTAGATTGGTACTCTACATGAAAATGGTCCATGGTCAGGTCGCCGGTCTGGTACATATACCAAACACCGGTGCCTATGCCAAAGTGGCGTTTCTTGCCAAAGAAATAACCGATCTCGGCATCTGCGCCAAAAGAAGCGCCATTATTAAATTTCAGTGTGCTCGATTGCCCGGTCACTGTATTCAGGTAGCCCGCAGTAGGGTTCGCCGCGCTGATGTCTTGCAGCAGCGCACCTCCGGTCAGGTTCACGTCCAGGCACCAGTGCGATACGTCTGCGCCACCGCAACACGATGGGGCGTTAGAGGCGTTACTGCTTCTGCGTATATTATCGCCATCAGCATTAATATTCTGCGCGCGCGAAGGCAGGCAAAAGGCAGCGGTAAGTAGTAATAGTATGATCTTCTTCATCAATAAATATTTTTAATCAGCCCTGCTTAGTTTTTAGTGAAGCGGGTTGTTGCGATCTTCGATCCGTTTTCAAAACAGCTTACGGCATATACGCCTGCCGGCAAAGCTGATACATCCATTTGTGTGGTATTGCCTGTTATTGTTGCGGTTTGTAATGTTCTGCCCAGTACATCTGTTACACTCACAGTCCCTTTTACATTGGCTATGCTTATGTTTAGGGCATTAGTGGTTGGGTTAGGGTATACACGCAATGCAGACGCTGCTGATTGTGTATTCCGCACAGAAAGCGATGGCCTGTTGTAATAGATCTTCTGTGAGCAGCCGCTCTTGGTTACGATCACCCAATACGCATTGTCGGTAAAATCAGGTAATGAGTTAGGGTAGCTTTGGAAAGTAGCGCCGGGGATCAATGTAGAATCTAATGTGTTTACATTATCATAGCCCCATTGGTAGGTGTCGGCTGTGTTGTCGGTATAAATGAACTGGAAGCCATAATAGATAACATCGGCTGCTGTGAAAGAAGAAGAGCCAACTGTTACCGCGAAAGTATCATTCACTGAGCAATGAGAAGAGATGCGTGCGTTAAGTGTTATGATCGCGTTGCCTGCTGTAGGGAAATTCACCAGTACATTTTGTCCTGTGCTGCCTACCGTATATATATCGGCATTCACCGCAGTCCATGTATACGAGCTGGCTGAAGTAAGCAAGGTAGAGGTGCCGAAATTCTGGTACATAGTGCCTTCGCATACATTGACAGGTGAGCTGGTCGTAATGTTTGCTACGCCTGTTGAGGGAACAACTGTAAAGCGTACATTTTCTGTGTCGCTACAGCCATTGGCGCTCAGTGCAAAAGCGTACACAACATTGGTGATAGACGAGTTGCTGTCGATCAGTGTTTCATTGATCGTGGTGATGCCTGCATTTGTTGCCGGGCTGATACCCGCTACTGCTGCGCGGCTCCAGCTTATGGTAGCGCCGGTTGTAGCGCTCACAGGCACATAAGTAAATGATGTACCCGAGCATACTGTATCTGATGATGCGGAAGATAAGACCGGTTTGGCATTCACCACTGCAGTTACACTTGCGCCTACGCTACACCCGCCAACCGCTACAGAATAATTGTAGGTAACAGGTACTGCATAATAAGTATAGTTGTTCAGTATTTCCATAGGGTTGCCGGTGCCGGTTGCGGCAGCATTGGATATGCCGGGCACTGCTGCGCGGCTCCAGTTAAATACCGGTGTGCCGGTAGTATCTGTGCTGGTGGGCGTATAGCTGAATGCTGTGCCGCTGCATATATCCGCAGGTGTAAGTGTGCTGGTAAGTGCATAGGTAGCGCCCACAGTAACATGGATCATTGTGCTGTCTTGATACACGCCGTCGGTTACTTTTACACTAAATGAATCTGTGCCTGCAAATCCCGGTGCAGGTGTGTACCTCAGTAAAGAAGGTGTTACCATACCGCCGGTAGAGATCGTCATTGCAGGGAAGCCGGATAAGGTGCCGTTTGCCGGGGCAATATTTACGCTCCATGTTTCCGGTTGTGCTACATCGCTGTCGGTTACGGTCAGTATCACATCAATAGATACTTCGCTCGAATTTTCGCAAGCTAATAATGACTGTGAATGTCCGCCAAGGAACATCGGTGCGTGATCGGCAGCCGGCCTTGCCATCGCAGAAACTGCAAGCAATAAAATGCCGGGGATAAGCATGAATTTCAATGAGGCATTCCTCATTGAATTGCCCGGAAAATAACACCTGTATAGATCAAGAAAACGTTCCCTCATAAAGATATAAAGTCTAAATAACTCCGAAAAATACTAAAAAAACCGAAAATGCCATAATATTAATGAATTATTTATACCGCAAGAGTATTGCAGCTACTACATTCTAAGGCAAACTGGTTGCTTCCATTATTCAATTTAGCAACTATTTGCATTAAAATAAAAACAACTAAGATGAATCGAAAATCCGGGGGGCTTTTATGTACGTATATAAGGCTCACCCACCGTAGAAGAGAACCACGGAGTTTTTTACAAATTTTTAAGGATCCTTCACATGCTCTGGCACAGGTTTTGTTATATCACTACTATAAAATAAGCATTATGAAAAACAGGACAGTAACCTACTTCAGCAAACACAAAGCCCTCAAAATAATGGAAAGCCCATTGACCGCCGACCTTAAAACACTTTTAAGTGCCACTTTTGCTATTTCGCACAGCAGGGTAGTGAAAAAACATATACAAAATACATTACAGGAGCTTTCTATGCCATCGTATAAGCTGACTGCTTAGTACCTCCTCGTATAAAATAACAGTATTACTCCACCTTCGTGTGTTTTAATATATAGTGTAAATATGCAGCTTACCATCGGTATGCTGCATATTCTGTTTATACACTTTCTATACCTTCCTGAAATAATTCCACGCCATAATGCCGGTAAAGCCCTGAAAGGGCGAAATATATCAGCCCGGGGCAACGCCCTGGGAAACTCGCGATATAACATACCACAAGTCCTGAAGGCGAAATATCTGCGCGAAATGCCTCGACCGATTATTCCCACAGGCATTTCCCCATATAGTTGGCAATACGCATTACTTTTGCCCCAAATCCCCAATATGCAATTCGACCGTGACGGACTTTCCAACGAGCAGCTCATTGATATTTATACCGAGTTGCTGCGTCCCCGCATGATAGAGGAAAAGATGCTGGTGCTGCTGCGGCAGGGCCGCATCAGTAAATGGTTCAGCGGCATAGGCCAGGAGGCAATAGCCGTCGGCGCCACCCTGGCGCTCGATGCCGATGAATACATCATGCCCCTGCACCGAAACCTTGGTGTGTTCACCGCCCGCAAAATGCCGTTCGATAAGCTGTTCATGCAATGGCAGGGCCATAAAGAAGGTTTCAGCAAGGGCAGGGAGCGCTCCTTCCATTTTGGGGCGAACGAATACCATATTTGTGGAATGATCTCCCACCTGGGGCCGCAGTTGGCCATAGGCGATGGCATAGCCCTGGCGCATAAGCTGAAAAAAGAAAAAAAAATAGCCATGGCCTTCAGTGGCGATGGCGGTACCAGCGAGGGCGATTTTCATGAGGCGCTCAATGTGGCTGCCGTATGGGGCCTGCCAGTCATCTTCCTGGTAGAGAACAATGGCTATGGCCTCAGCACCCCCAGCAGCGAGCAATTCGTATGTGCGCAAATAGCCGATAAAGCCATAGGCTACGGCATGAAGGCCATCACCATAGATGGCAACAACATACTGGAGGTATACAAGTACATCAAAGCAGCCCGCGAATATTGTATTACAGAACAAAAGCCCATACTCGTAGAGTGTATGACCTTCCGTATGCGCGGCCACGAAGAAGCCAGCGGTGTGAAGTATGTACCCAAGGAATTGTTTGAGCAATGGGCCAAGCTAGACCCCCTCACCAACTTCGAGAACTACCTCAAGTACGAATACGTAATTAATGATACGCAGATAGCAGCCCTGCGCCAGCAAATACAGACCGAGATAGAAGAAGGCATAGCCCGTGGCTTTGAGGCGCAGGCCATAGTGCCGGACGCTGCCGAAGAGCTGGCCGATGTATATGCGCCCTTTAAAGTGCCGGTAGTAAAACCCTCATCTGCCACTACCGAAAAGAAATTCATACAGGCCATCAGCGATGGGTTGCACCAGTGCATGGAGCGGCATCCCAACCTTATCCTCATGGGTCAGGACATCGCCGAATACGGAGGCGCTTTTAAAGTCACCGAAGGCTTTGTAAAGGACTTTGGCAAAGAGCGGGTGCGCAATACCCCCCTGTGCGAGAGCGCCATTGTAGGCACAGCCCTCGGCCTATCCATCAAAGGCTTTAAGTCTATGATGGAAATGCAGTTTGCCGACTTCGTAACAGTAGGCTTCAACCAGATCGTTAACAACCTCGCCAAGATACATTACCGCTGGGGGCAGAATGCCGATGTGGTCATCCGTATGCCGACGGGCGGCGGGGTGGGCGCAGGACCGTTCCACTCCCAGAGTAATGAAGCATGGTTTGCACATACCCCCGGCCTGAAGGTGGTGTACCCATCAACCCCCGAGGATGCCAAGGGCCTGCTCATAGCTGCTATTGAAGATCCTAACCCCGTTATGTTCTTTGAGCACAAAGCCCTGTACCGCAGCATCAGCGGCAATGTGCCCGATGATTATTATACTATAGAGATAGGCAAGGCAAGGCAGGTGCGCGAAGGCAATGAGATCGCCATCATCACTTACGGAATGGGTGTGCATTGGGCTACCGACTATGCCAACAAGCACAAAGACGTATCATTTGATATTCTCGATCTGCGCTCCCTGTTGCCGCTCGATCATAATGCCATAAAGGCATCGGTACAGCGCACCGGCAAGGCCCTGGTACTGCACGAGGATACCCTTACCGGCGGTATAGGTGGCGAGGTGGCGGCGTGGATATCCGAGCATTGCTTCGACCTGCTGGATGCCCCTGTTATGCGCTGCGGCAGCCTCGATACGCCTGTTCCGTTCTCTATAGAGCTGGAGCAGAACTTTATGGCCAATAGCCGGCTGGATAGCGTGGTGCAAAAATTATTAAGTTATTAGCTACTTTCGTAAAAGAAAAATGGTTTGTATGGGTACACGATTTACACAAGTAGTAGCAGTGGCAGCGGTGGTTTGCTTGTTTTCCTGCAAGGATTCCCCCTCTAAAAATCATGGGCCTATTGTCCTCGGCGATTCTTCGACCATAGTTACCGAAAACGACCCGGCACAGCTACGGGATATGGTCACCGACCTCAAGCCTGTCCTCACCTCATCTGTAAAGCAAGACACTACGGATGCCGATACCAAAACAGCAGCAGCCACTAAGATAGATACCCCTAAAAAGGCCGCAGTAGCAGTGGCCGCGCCAAAACCGCAGATAGCACAGCCCATTGCAGGCAATGGCCTCCGTGCCGATTTTACAGAAACCACAGTGCTCATCACCAATGTGAATGGCAAAATAGCAGGTAAGGCCGACCTGCACCGCGCGAATGGCGCAGTATACACCATGACAAGCGGCACGCTCAATGGCAACCTCATAAAAGTAAGTGGCAACATCACCAAAGTATCGCAGCGCTACCAGACCATGGTAGTAGTAAAGAACGAGCTGGGTACACTGCCCGTAGAATCATTGGCCAGCACTACCAACTGGCAGGCGCTGAAGGGCGCAAACAATACCTACCGCATCACCGGCCTGGATGCAAAGTCGCTGGATGAACCCGATGGCAACCGCAACACTATACGCAATGCAGTAGGCAAGGCCGCTAAGCGGCACCACATGAGCCGCAGAAAAGTACAGGAGTGGGAAAACAGTGTACGAAATGTACGTGAGACCAACCAGAAGCCACTTTACGTCACCCTCCGCTCCGTAATGTGGAAGATAGATGGCAAAGACGACAAAGGCCGTATGTTCTCCAAACAGATCAGGATAGATATACCGATGTAAGTTTTTGATTACCTCAAAACGAAATGGCTCATTGCCGGATAGTGCATTGTTGTCTTCCAGTCCAGGGAAAATATCTTTTTGAGATTCACTTTTAATTGTTCAAAGCTGTCCGGTTTCATCAAATAAAAATTGGCGCCGGTTCTATAACAATCTTCTATTGTTTTGCCAAAGGTCTCGGAGGTGTACATGATGACAGGCAGATGATCATACTCTTTTGACTGCCTAATTTCCCTGATGCACGACATGCCGTCTTTACAAGGCATATGGATATCAAGAAAAAGCAGTTCAGGGATTTTTTCTTTTAATAAAACGAAAAGCACTTCGCCGTTATTTGCATGCCTGATAAATACAGGTACCTCTGTTTCTTTAACTGCCATCTCAAAAAAAAGCAGATCATCGTGATCATCTTCAGCAACTATAACATCCTTCTCATGGTCAGTCATTATCATTTTGTTTTTGCCGTGATGTAAATCAGTTCCTAACTTTTAATTAAAACCATGCCAATTAGCTTGGCGCCGGTAGCTATGTGGTCTCTCAATTAAAGCAAATTTAGATTATTGAGGTAAACGATGGTGATTTTTTGATTATTTCCTTACTGGTAGAATTGTCGTTCTCGCCGGTGTTGGTGTTCCTCACCAACGCCCTCGCGAACGACAGGTAATATCTACGCGCGTAATACTCACCACCCACAAAAAACATAGCCCACGGTTTCAACCGTGGGACTACAATATAAACAACATCTGCAACCGTTTTTAACGGTTTACAAAAAACAAATTCATTCGTGGTTAGAATTATATCTTCTCCACCCTGCGCTCATGCCTGCCACCTTCAAAGGCCGTAGCCAGGAAGGTATCTACCATTTGCTGTGCCGGTTCGGCAGATACAAAACGTGCCGGTAGGCAGATCACATTGGCGTTGTTATGCGAGCGCGCAAGCGTTGCCAGCTCTGTTTCCCAACATATGGCTGCGCGTATGCCCTGGTGCTTGTTGGCTGCCATGGCCACGCCGTTGGCGCTGCCGCATACCAGTATGCCTGCTGTGGCCTTCCCATCTTCTACCATTGTAGCTACGGGATGTGCAAAGTCAGGATAGTCCACGCTATCAAGGCTATAAGTGCCTTTATCTTCTATCTGCCAGCCTGCTGCCGTCAGCGTTTTCTTTATCTGCTCCTTGTATTCAAACCCTGCATGGTCTGCGCCTATAGCTAGTGGCAGGCTTTTGTCGAATGTGTTGCTCATATTATTCCAGGTCTTTTAATGCTTTTCTTTTGTTACGGTTACGTACTGTGCGCCCGCTGATCACTACCGATACTTCGAACAGGAAGTACAAAGGTATAAAAACAAGCAGGCAGCTGAACATATCGGGCGGGGTAATGACCTCCGATAAAATAAAAAGGATCAGTATAGCATACCTGCGCTGCGAGCGCAGCAGCTCGGGTGTGATGATACCTATACGCGAGAGGAAATAGATAAGCATAGGCAGCTCGAAAACTATGCCCATAGCCAGTATCATATTGCTCATCGTATCGTAGTAGTTATCTATCGTGATGATGTTCTGAAACTGCGGGCTCAGTTGGTAATTGCCGAAGAAGTTGATGGTGTAAGGCGCTACAATATAGTAGGCAAACAGCACACCAATAAAGAACAACAAAGAACACCAGAAAACTACACCATTGGCTGCCTTTATTTCGGAGGCTTTAAGTGCAGGCTTTATAAAACGCCACAACTCCCACAGTACGTACGGGAAAGCCAATATAAGCCCCAGCATCAGCGATACCGAGAGGCTCATAGTGAACTGCCCGGCCACGGCGGTATTCTGGAATTTCATTTTAATGCTGCTCAGGCAAAAACCATCATAATGCAGCAACCTGCCCAATGCACAAAACCACTTATAAGAAATGAAACTGTCTTGCGAAGGGCCAAGAATTATTTTATCAAATATCCACTCTATTTTGATGAAGGCTGCGACACCGCAAATAACAACAGCAAAGCCCGCCCTGAAAATATGCCACCTCAGGTCCTCGATATGATCGAGGAAGCCCATTTCACCTGTGGGGTTATTTTTTCGTTTATTTAAGCTGTTTAAAATACTCACTGCATCACATTAGGCGGGCAAAGGTAGCTAAATAGGTTAATCAGTTAACAGGTTAATTAGTTAATACTGATCAGTAGCAGAGGCTGCAAAAAATGAGATTTAAGTAACATCTCCTTTCGGGCACGGGCTTTACTTCTTATACACCTTCACAGAGAAAGTATAATTCTCCATCTTCTCTATCTGCTCTTCGCGGCTCAGCCTGCTCAGCTTATTGGATTTCGGGAGGTGTATGCTTGCATCTTCCGGTAGTTCATCGTGCAGTAGTTCTATCAATGCTTTGGTGGTTATGGCATAAGTGTTGGCCTCGTCCTGGCCGCCAATAGCTGCCAGTATACCCAGTATATTGCCATTTTCATCCAGCATCGGCGATCCGCTCTGGCCATGCCCTACAGGCAGCTCCAGGGTGTATTGCATGTTATTATCATTAAACCCGTTGCGCGAGCTGATGTAGCCCTCATCATACACTTCCTGGTCCTTAGGGTAGCCTATGGTAAATATCCTTGATCCAAGGCTTGCCTTGGCAGTTGCGAATGTATACGGCAGTTCGCCTTTACCAAAATGGAAGTTCTTTTTCTCCACTTTCAGGATGGCTATATCCTTGGTGTTATCGGAAAATACCAGGTTGGCCTTATAGTACTGCCCGTCATGGGCCTGTATGTATACCGAGTCAAAGTTGCCCTTGCCGTCGTGATGTATTACGTGGTCGGCAGTTACAAAATAGCCGTCATTGGTCAGTGCAAACCCGGTACCTGAATATTTCACATCAGACGGTGGTGGCGTGTGCTTGGCTGCTTTGCTCACCATTTCCTTCAGGTTGGCCTGCTCGGCCTGCTGCTGTGCCTGCACCTTCTTTATAGCGCCTACCTCGCGGCTTATGGTGTTGTATTGCGATTCGTGCCTTTTTATAGAAGTATTGATGCTCCAGATGGTAATGGTAGAAGTAAGTATGGCCACGCCCGCAGCTACAGATGCTGTGCGCCAGAATTGCGGGGTGAAGATGATGAGCCTTGATTTCTTTGGGGCGAGCGCTGCCTGCTGCTCTTCGTGTATATCGCGCAGCATAGTACGGAAGCGTTTCTGCTTACCGCTGCCTTCTACCGAGCGTATAAGATTGGTGATCTCATAAAACTCGTTGGCAAATACCGTATCTGCTGCCAGTCGGTCTTTTATCTCTATGATCTGCTCCTGTGGTAATGCGCCGGATAGGTAGGCTTCGGCAACTTCCCAGATATTATTATAATTAACTGACATTGTTC
>CAIVKT010000287.1 GCA_903906615.1 uncultured Bacteroidota bacterium
GCAGGTCGCCGGTCTTCTGCACCAATGACTGTGCGTTGTTGATAGCCATATAAGCCGCATTGCTCTTGGGCGATGAAGCAAGATAGGTAGCGCACTGTGAGAGTATGATCCTGCATTCCGGATAGCCGATCAGCTCTACTGCCTGGAAGCAGCTGGTGGCCAGCAACAGGGCATTGGGGTTAGCATTGCCTATATCTTCACTGGAGAGGATAACCATGCGGCGGGCAATGAACTTAGGGTCTTCCCCACCCTCTATCATGCGTGCCAGCCAATACACAGCGGCATTAGGGTCGCTACCCCGAAGCGACTTGATGAAGGCCGAAATAATATCATAGTGCTGTTCGCCCGACTTATCGTACAGCGCCATATTGCTTTGCACAATGTCCTGCACCTTATCATTGGTCACTGCTTTATCGTCATCAGGCAAGGAGGAGGCTACAAGCTCCACTAGGTTGAGCAGGCGGCGGGCATCACCGCCACTTAGCTGCATGAGGGCTTCCCATTCTTTTACTTCCAGGTGCTGGTTAAATAACCATTCATCCTGCCTCATGGCCTGGGTAACGAGCGCCATAAGGTGCTCTTCATTAAGCGGCTTCAGCACATACACCTGGCAGCGGCTAAGCAGGGCGCTGATGACCTCGAAAGAAGGGTTTTCTGTTGTAGCGCCAATGAGTGTGATGATACCCTTCTCCACAGCTCCGAGCAGGCTATCCTGCTGTGCTTTATTGAAACGGTGTATCTCGTCTATGAACAGCAGGGCATGGCCGCTTTTACGGGCCAGTTCTATCACGGCACGCACATCCTTTACACCACTGTCTATGGCGCTGAGGGTAAAGAAAGGCATGTGCAATGAGTGGGCAATGATCTGTGCCAGGGTGGTCTTGCCTACGCCGGGAGGCCCCCAGAATATGATGGAATGCCCCTTGCCGCTACGGATCATCTGCTCCAGCACCTTGCCGGGGGCTACCAGGTGTTCCTGCCCTATAAATTCATCCAATGTTTGGGGCCGCACACGCTCCGCAAGCGGCATATTGACAGCAGGCATAAAATTTTGTGATCGTTTTTTCAGTTAATTTCCTAAATTAGCCCCATGTTAAGAAGACTACTTTTACTCGCATTGCTGGCCTGCACTCCTTACGCTTACGGGCAGGGGCAAAACAACACATCCAAAGCTACGGAAAAGAAGGACGCTACTCAAATTGATTATAAGCAGATGGGCGCGCCAATGCCCCGGCTGAAGGTGATACCTACTTATGATACCAGCAGCTATATTGTAAATGAAGAAATGAAACTGCAAGACAGCCTGTCGCACAAAAAGAAAAAAAAGAAGATGACACAGGAAGTGATACAGGATAAAAGTAAAAAAGTGATCACTAATAAGGATGTAGACAATGGGGCCAACCTGCTGGTAATGATGTTCAATCCCACCTGCTCGCATTGCGAAGATCAGACAGAAAGGATGGAAAAAAACATCGCTTATTTCAGTAAGTCGAAATTACTCCTGCTTGCTACGCCAAACCAAAGCCAATACATCCCTGGTTTTGTAGCGAAGCATCATACCGCATCATACCCAAGCATGATCGTAGGTATGGACAGTTCAGGTTTTATAGACAAGGTATTTTTGTACCAGGCGCTGCCACAGATCAATATCTACAACTCAGACAGAATGCTGATCAGAACATTCACAGGAGAAGTGGATGTGGACAGCCTGAAACAGTATATAGAATAGCAGCTACCCATTCTTCCGCATCACTTCAACTGAAAGACAGTTCTATTTTAATCCGGTTAACCCGCCACATGCTACGTACCCTGTTCTTGCTTTCTATACTGGCCTGCACATCGCACTTATTTGCGCAGGACAGAAAGCCGCAATCAAAAGCGCCAGCCATAAAGGCTTCTGTAAAGAAGGATAGTGTAGATTATGAACATGTAGGGTCGCCCATGCCCAGGCTGCTGCTCATACCTTATTATGATACCGCCAATGCACCTGTGACGAACAGCGAAATGATCATCAAAGACAGTGTAGCGCATAAGCGGCTGAAAAAACGCGACAAGACATTGGTGCAGAATAAAGATAAGAAGCGGATAAACAACGAAGATGTACAAAGCTATGCCAACCTGCTGGTAATGATGTTCAACCCGCTATGCTCGCACTGCGAGGATATGACGCAACTATTCGAAAAAAATATCTTCCTTTTTCACAAGTCGAAATTAGTGATGATGGCTACACAACAAATGAGGGTTTACCTGCCTAATTTTGTCAGGAGCTTTCGCGTGGCGGAATACCCATCTATCATCATAGGCAGCGATAGCTCGGATTTTATGGAGAAGACTTTCCTGTACCAGGCCCTCCCGCAGATCAATATTTACAATGCCGACCGTAAACTGATCAGGAGCTTTACCGGCGATACGGAAATAGACAGCCTGAAGCCGTATATACAGTAGGTGTAATAGCTGATCTTTTTGAGGTGATGATCCCTATGCCCCAAGCAGTGGGGTGTTTTGAAGCGTTCATCCATGAGGAGAAGTACCGGCCTTTAAGCCTGGGCAAATGACATATTCACATCAGTGCCCATGACCTTGCTCTTCACATATGCGCGTATCTTGCGCACATAGTCGAAGTAGCCCATCTGCATCCTGATCATGAATAAGGCAAGAATACCCACACCCAAACCCAGCGCCGAATAGGTAATGAC
>CAIVKT010000288.1 GCA_903906615.1 uncultured Bacteroidota bacterium
ATGTCAAGAACATACAGGCATCATGGCTGACGGTGGGTAAGCAGGTAGCACAGATATGCCTCAATGCAGGCGCCAATGACTTTGGGTCTATAATGATAGAAGAAAATGTAGTGAGCGCTGCGGGCGCACCGCACCGCTTTACCGCGCAGGGAATACAGGATGCTATACGCGAGGCGGGCTTTGAGCCGCAGCTACGCAACCAGCAATATGAATTCAGGAAGATACCGGAGGCGATAGAGGAGCAGGTAATTACTTATTAAGGACCCCAAACTCCTAAAGGGGCTTTCACATATTATGCCAATCAAAAAGAGTGCGAATTTGTTTCGCACTCTTTTCTTTATAATGAGCTAAACTTCGCTGCCAAATTATGCCATATACCCAGGCTGGTAAATGATCCCCCTTTAGGGGTTAGGGGTTTACTATACTCCTACCATCAATGGCATCAGGAGCATCAGCACGTCTTCATTATCATTCTTATCCATAGAGCGGAAGATACCGGCACGCGTAGGGGTGCTCAGTTCTACCTGTATCTCGGTACCATCGAGGTTGCCGATCATTTCTACCATCAGCTTGGCGTTGAAGGCTATTTTCATATCCTCGCCGCTGTACTGGCAACTAAGCATTTCCTTGCCATCAAAAGAGAAGTCAACATCCTGTGCGCTTATCTGCAGGGCATTGCCATTGATGTCCAGTACCACCTGGTTGGTAGTTTTGTTGGCGAATATGCTCACACGGCGCAGGGCGCTTACAAAGTCACTGCGATTGATGTTGAGCCTGTATGGATTGTCAACGGGTATTACTGCTTTATAATCGGGGAACCGGGCATCTATGAGGCGACAGCTAAGGCTGAGCTTAGGGCCGGTAACGAACAGGTGGCTGCCGTTGTAAGCCAGTTGTAGCAAAGACTCATCGGGCTGTAGTGTGGCGCGTAGCTGCTGCAATGGTTTCTTAGGCACTACGAAGCCATCCTTTACAGGGCACTCAATGTCGGTGCGGCGAAACTGCACGAGGCGGTGCGCATCGGTGGAAACGAAGGTAATACCATCTGTAGCCAGCTCAAAGTAAACACCCGTCATAGCAGGGCGCAGTGTATCGGCGCTTACCGCGAACAATGTTTTGTTGATGCACTCCAGCAATGCTATAGAGGGCATAGTGAACTGCGTGGTGTCGCCGGGGGCAGGTTCTTTAGGAAAATCATCGGCCTTTTCGCCACCGATGTGGTACTTGCCTACATCGCTCGACATTTCGATAGAAAGGTCTTTCTCGTTGATGTTGAAGGTAATAGGCTGCTCGGGCAGGTTTTTAAGGTACTCGGTGAGTATCTTGGATGGTATACAGATGTGGCCTTCGCCATCGGCATCGTTCACCTCCATTTGCACCCGCATCATGGTCTCGAGGTCGGTAGCAGTAAGTGTGAGTGTATTGCCACGCAGCTCAAAAAGGAAATCCTCCAATACAGAGAGGACAGTGTTTGCACTGATCACACCGCTGATCTGCTGCAGGTTTTTGAGCAATGAAGTAGAAGTAACTATGAAACGCATTATTGTGTTTGGTTTTTAACAAAGATATTTGAAATATGGTCAAAAATTAAGGCGAAAATGCCCAAAAAAGCAAATGTGGATAAATAGGTGATAGCGGGTGCTACATATCGGTATCGGGCTTGCGGGTAAGCGCCAGCACCAGCGAAATAATAGCCAGCACCGCCAGTATATGTATGGCGTGGCCATCGTGCTTCCATACCAGGAAGCCGAGTACCCAACCTATAATGAGGAGTATGGCTATGAAAAATAAGAGGTTTCTGAGTATCATGGTTAAAGTGGCAGTAAATATAGGAAATCTGTGGTGAAAATTGTGGCTGGATTATATAGTTATAAATCAAATCGTATAAACCGTTCTGAACCTATACTGCAATTTTAAGCTGTGAAGAATATATTTCAACCGGTATTCGTATGCCTTTTTCCTGCCTTGATGCAATATGCAGCTTCATAGCATCCCTGATCATTACCAACGCCTCTTCCGGAGTAGCACCCTGTGTATAGCATCCCTGCAACGAGGGGCATACGGCAAGAAAATTGCCATCTTCATCCTTTTGTATGATCACGGTTAGGTCGTAAATGTGCATAGGCTATTTACCGATAGTGAGTGATTAAGCATACACTAATTTCCCCTTAGGCTTAGGAATTGTGCGCCCTAAAGACTTGGCTGTATCTACCCACTCCTGCATGATGATTTGTGCATTATCCAATGCCTCATTTTGTGTAGCGCCATCTGCCATACAACCCGGCAATTCCGGCACTTCTGCTATAAAAGACTTATCATCAGCACTCCAGTAGATTATGACCTCATATTTATTCAGATGCTTTGCCATTGTTCCACAGTTTGTTTTTTATAATCAACTCTCTTACTTGTTTTACCTGGTATGCTTTTGCCTTACTGCCTATGGGCTGTATGTTTATAATTTCTACAACACCTTTCTTTACAAATATATGGTGGCTACCCGCAGTAGTTCTCATTTGAAAACCCAACGATAATAAAACCTTCACAAGATCATCAAACGCAAAGTTTTTGTCTGCTGATCCGAAAAGTAATTTAACTAAAAGCTTATCAAATTTACTCATAAAAATGTTATGAAAATCATAGCAATCCTTTCACTTTCTCAATAACAGTCTGCAGGCCGCTTACATCCTGGCCGCCTGCTGTGGCAATAGCTTTTTGTCCGCCACCGCCGCCTTTGATAAGGGG
>CAIVKT010000289.1 GCA_903906615.1 uncultured Bacteroidota bacterium
ATATTGCTGAGATTTAAAAAACTGTTAGTGAACTTTTTTAGGGTAAACGTATTTGGGTGACTTTTGTTTATTATTTGCTTTACTATTATTTTTATTATTCTTAGTTTTCTTATCTTTTCTCAGGTCTTTTGCCTTCTTCTTTTTATCGTTCTTTTTGGCGATCTCTTTTTTGGACTTCAGCACTGTTTTCTGTAGCGGCTTTGCGATGACGGGCTTTGATGGATGAACCTCTTGCTTCACAGAATCTTTTTCTCTTTCTGTTTCCACGATGCTGCTGATCCAGTTCATGTTGGTAACGACCTTATCCACAGGGCCATTGTAAGGCAGGGAAGGCGTTGCTACTACCTGGCCTGCAAAGCGTACATCGAGCACTTCATATTTATCCCAGCCTATGCGGTTGAGGACATTTTTGTAGAAGCTAAAGAGATTAGCCAGCTTCTCCCTGATATTTACCGCATCGCCAAACAGTATCTTCTGATCGCCGAGGATAGGCAACAGCTCGAACTGGCCGAGCGAGTCTACCTCTACTTCTGCTACCTGGGCATTCCAGAAGGTATCGGCCTGTATGGTGCGCACCAGGGTGATGATGTTTTTGCGGAGCGCCCAACTTGCACTGTCGTTCTTCAACTCGGGTACGTTTGTAATAACGGTGGTATAATAGATATTGCTGGCCGATAGTGGCATGATGCTCAAAGTGGTATCGAGGTAGTAGCTTTTGCTATCCTGCTGGAAGATGCGGGCAACCGGGATGCGTTGTGTAACGTATACCTGCAGCACCTTTTCATTATCCACATATACCTGTGCGCCGGCCACCCAGGGATCAGCCTTTATGGCCTGCTCCATGCCATGCAGGTTGAGCAGCGGGATGGGAGTATGCTCCACATCTACCCCGCGATCGGTAATGGCCAGGTCTAATATCTGCTGCTCCTGGATGAAGTGATACTTTTTATCGTTCTTCAGATGTACAGCCACGCTCTTTACTACCTTGCGATCATCTATACGGGAAGCGCTGACCATAGCCACAACACAGCAGACGGAAGCCACGAGCGTGAACGACACCTGTAGTATTTTGCGAACTGATATTTTGCGCTTTTCTTTCATTACTTCTTTAAGAGTATCTCTTTTATTGTTCCTGTTAATTTATCTATATCACCTGCTCCTGCTGTGATGAACATATCAAGCGGGGCCTTGCGCACATATTCCAGCAGACCGTCTTTCGACATGATGGTGTGAGCGGGGTTCGCCATACGGTCGGCGATCATCTGCGAGGTAACACCTTCCATTGGTAACTCGCGGGCAGGGTATATATCCAGCAGTATCACTTCATCGGCCATATCCAGGCTGTGGGCAAAGCCATCGGCCAGATCGCGGGTGCGGCTAAATAGGTGCGGCTGAAAACATATTACACACCTACGGCCGGGGAATAAATGCTTTGCGCTCTTTATTAAAGCAGCCAGTTCTTCGGGGTGGTGGGCATAGTCATCTACATACACTACCCTTTCGTTCTTTATAAGATATTCGAAACGGCGCTTTACACCTTTAAAGCCTGTAAGCGCTGCCTTTACCTTTTCGGGGGCTATACCCAGCATTTGTGTAATAGCTATTGCCGCCACCGCATTCTCCACATTGTGCATACCACCTACCTGCAAGTGCAAGCCTTCGATGTGCCAATCGCCGCCGGTAACATCAAAAATGTAGCCGCCATCTTTCTGCGTGATCTGTGCAGCGTACACATCTGCCGCATCGTTTTGCAGGCTGTAGGTTACGGTTTGCGGACCTTTCAGGTCGCCGGCCCTGTGCAGGCCATGCTTTACAAGTAATGTGCCGCCTATCTTTATATTCTTCGTGTATTGTATGAATGCAGCTTCCATCTCCAGGGCCGTGCCATAAATATCCAGGTGATCGGGGTCTATGGCGGTAAGCACAGCTATATCAGGGTGCAGCTTCAGGAAGCTACGATCGTATTCATCGGCCTCAACAACAGCAGTATCGTTTTTGCTGCTCCAGTAGTTGCAGTCATAATTTACAGAGATACCACCGAGGAAAGCATTGCAACCATAACCGGTCTCACGGAGGAGGTAGGCGATCATGGTAGAGATGGTGGTCTTGCCATGCGTGCCGGCAACAGTAACCGCGTGCATCGCCTGTGTGATCCATTGCAGCACATCGCTACGCTTGTAAACTGGGTAGTGATTATCGTTATACCAATTCAACTCAGTATGATCTTTCGGGATAGCGGGTGTGTATATGACCAACTGGGTTTCTTTATCCAGCAGCTGCACGTCATCAGTATAATGCACGGCCATACCCTCGGCAGCGAGCTGCCGGGTGAGGTCGGTCTCGGTTTTATCATAGCCGCTCACTACTGCACCCTGCTCCCTGAAGAAGCGGGCCAGCGCGCTCATGCCTATGCCGCCTATGCCTGCAAAATACACCCTATTTATATCCCTTACATTCATTATCCTGCTTTTGCTATTTCTATTACTTTATTTGCGATGCGCTCATCTGCATCTTTTATGGCCATCGCCAGTATATTTACCGACATGGCGTGCTGCTGCGCGATATCCGGCAACAGCGCCACGAGCTTATTCATCAATTCAATCTTCGTATCGGCATCCTTTACCAGCCATGCGGCATTGTTATTTACCAATGCCATGGCGTTGCTGGTCTGGTGGTCTTCGGCGGCATGGGGATAGGGAACAAATATGACCGGCTTGCCGGCGATACACAATTCGGCTATAGCCAGTGCACCCGCTCTTGATACAACTATATCGGCAGCGGCATAGGCATTATCCACCTCGCGGATGAAATCAAACACCTTTACTTTGCTGCCATATTTTTCAGCCCTTAGTTTTGCCTGCTCAAAGTAGGGCTTACCTGTTTGCCATATGAGCTGCACATCTTGCTTCATCAACTCATCCAGCCCTGCATCAATAGCTTCATTTACTGACTTAGCGCCGAGGCTGCCACCTATAACGAGTATCGTCTTAATGCCAGCAGATAAACCAAACCAAGCCTTGCCTTCGGCAGTAGTCTTGCTCATTGCTGATATGCTCTTTCTTACCGGGTTGCCCGTGAGTATTATCTTATCTGCAGGAAAAAACTGCTCCATGTGCTGATAAGCTACGCAAACTGCTTTGGCACGCCTACCGAGTATCTTATTGCTTTTGCCTGCAAAAGAATTCTGCTCCTGTATAAGTGTAGGAATATTCATACCCTGGCCCGCATACAGTATAGGGAAACTGGCATAACCACCCACACCCACTATAGCAGATGGCCTGAACTCCTTTATGATACGCCTTGCGTGCATCCTGCTCTTTAATAATTTTACAGGCAGCGTTATATTCTTTAAAATACTACTCCTGTTAAAACCCGCTATATCCAGCCCCTCTATCTTAAACCCTTCCTGCGGCACCTTCTCCATTTCCATCTTACCCAATGCGCCTACAAACAACAGCTCGGTATCGGGCAGCAACCTTTTGAGGGCATGCCCCACAGCCACCGCCGGGAATATATGCCCGCCTGTACCGCCTCCTGCTATTATCACCCGTAGTGCGCTCATATACTACATTGCCGCTACCGGCATTTCGTTTAATGGATCCTGTAATGGGTTTTCTTTCTTTATCCTTGTTCTTGTTTTCTTTTCTTTAACAGGCTCGGCATTCATTGCGTCCTCTGCATCTTTTATCTCTTCGGCTGTTTCAACAGTGCCTTCTTTCTTTGCTTTGCTCTTGCGCTCGCCTTCCATCTCATCCACGTAGCGGCTTACACTGAGGACAATACCGATAGCTATACTGGTAAACCATATGGAAGAACCACCCATGCTGATCATAGGCAGTGTGAGGCCGGTAACAGGAACAAGGTGCACATTCACAGCCATATTGAGCATAGCCTGGAACACCAGCGTGATGCTTAGGCCCACCGCAAGGAACGCCCCGAATGCAAACGGGCACCGCTTGAAGATCAATATACTGCGCCACAGGAAGAGCAGGTAAAGCAATACCACTACTGCCCCACCCACGAGACCGTACTCTTCTATAATAATGGAGAAGATGAAATCGGAATAAGGGTGCGGCAGGAAATTCTTTTGCAGGCTGCGACCGGGGCCACGACCCAGTATGCCGCCATTGGCAATGGCTATCTTAGCCTGCTGCACCTGGTATACATCTTCTGTTTTGCCGTCTTTCTTTTTGCCGCCTGCGAAGTCTTCTATGCGCTGCTCCCATGTGCTGGCCCGGCCAAAATGGGTAAGCTTGGATACCATGAACAGTACAGACACACCTACAAAACCGATAACCACGAGCAGTAATAAATGTTTGACCTGCACACGGCC
>CAIVKT010000290.1 GCA_903906615.1 uncultured Bacteroidota bacterium
CCTACTGTGCCGCTGCCTATTACATCGCCGGGCAGTATATCTGCGCCATAGGCGCAACGCTCTATGATCTCAGCAAAAGTCCAGTCCATATCGGCCATATTGCCTTCGCTTACCTGTACGCCATTTACGGTGCAAACCATACGCAGGTTGTAGGCATTACCGGTGTGGCCGGGCTTGGCGGGCACTTTGTATTGCTCCAGTTCATCGGGCGTTACCAGCATCGGGCCTATCACTGTGCTGAAGTCCTTGCCCTTGGCCGGGCCGAGGTTGAGCAGCATTTCCTCCATTTGGAGTGTACGTGCGCTCATATCGTTCATGATCATGTAGCCACCTATGTACTGATCGGCATCGGCGGCTTTTACGTTGCGGCCTTTTTTGCACAATACCACAGCTGCTTCCAGTTCAAAATCGAGCCTCTTGAAATGATCGGGCATGCAGGGTATTGGGCCGGGGCCCTGTATGGCATTGTGATTGGTAAAGTAAAAAATGGGGTATTGGTCGAACTCAGCGATCATATCTACCTTCCTATTGCGGCGGGCAGCGGCCACATGCTGGCGGAAGGCATAACCATCGCGGCAGGAAGTGGGATTGGGCACCGGCGCAAGGATATTTGCGCCCTTGTATGGAGCCCCCTGCACGGTAGCCTTACCGCTTTTGATTTCAGCTTCTGTGCTGCGCATAGCATCTATGCTTTGCTCCCAGGTATTCAGGAGTTGTGCCATAGTGCCGGGCAGTTGCGCATTTGCAGCCGTAGTATCATAAAGCGCATCGCCAATGTAAAACGCGAGCTGCTGGTTGCCATTCTTGGAATAGGTAACTAATTTCATGGAAATTTGTTTTGAGGGTGTAAAAGTAGTTTTTGTGCGTTAAAAAACGGGCATTAGACCAAGGTGCATCTAAAGAGCGTTCGGAACATAATCTACAATAAAATAATGTATTGGCTTGCAGGAATGCATCTAATTGCAGTAAATTTGCCACCGCATATGGCTACTTACGAACAAATATTTGAAAACAACAGGAAATGGGTGGCCGACATGAAGGCCAGGGACGCTGATTTTTTTGAAAAGCTGGCACGCGAGCAGACTCCGGATTATCTATACATAGGCTGCTCAGACAGTCGTGTACCCGCCAACGAGATCATGGGACTGGAGCCGGGCGACGTATTCGTACACCGCAATGTGGCCAACCTGGTGAATAATACCGACCTGAATGTAATGTCGGTCATCAACTTCGCGGTGAAGCACCTGGATGTAAAACACATCATTGTATGCGGACATTATGATTGCGGCGGGGTAAAGGCTGCTATGATACCCAAGGACATGGGCCTGCTGAACCCCTGGCTGCGTACCATACGCGATGTTTACCGTATGCACTCAGCCGAGCTCGATGCTATAAAAGATGAAAGGCTACGCTACAACCGACTGGTAGAACTGAACGTAATAGAGCAGGCTACCAACGTGATCAAAATAGCTGGAGTACAAAAGAACTACCAGAAGCAGGGCTATCCGGTAGTACACGGCTGGGTGTTCGACCTGCATACGGGTATACTCATTGATCTCAACATCAATTTTGAAGGCATACTGCACGAGATCCAAAAGATTTACGACCTCACAGGCGTAGCCTCCAAGCATAACGAAGACGGCGACGACTGATCAAGGCACTATAACCTTCTGCGCGCCTTTTTCTACCCTGAATTTTATAGTAGGCTCACAGGCATGGGCATCACCGTCTGTCTGCATCAGTTTCAGCGCGGGGTTGGATATGGTGATCTCCCTGCCGGTAAGGTGCTGCACATAAGGGCTGCCCGTGATGCTGCCTGTAAGGCCACGAAAGGCCAGCGCACCACCGAGTATCTTGGGGAATTTGCGCACGATGATAACATCCAGCAGGCCATCGGTATAGCTGGCCATTGGCGCTATACGGAAGTTGTAGCCAAACTGCTGGCCATTGGCCACATTGATCATAAAAGCACGCTCGGAATAATCTTTGCCATCTATAGTTATCTTCCAGTCCCACTCTTTATACATCCACATGTGCTTGGTCACCAGCCAACTGTAGACCATGAGGCCACGGCGTTCGCTTTTCGCAAATTTTTTGGAGATGAGCGCGTCAAAAGCCACGCCTGCATTACTGATGAACGGGCGGTCGTTGGCAAAAGCTACATCCATATCTACCGTATTCCCTTTAGAGATCACCTTGATTGCCTCATTGGTATCGAGTGGTATACGCATAGTGCGTGCCATGCCATTTCCGGAGCCTTTGGGGATGATGGCAAGTAGCGTATTGGTGCCCAACAAGCCCTGCGCCACATCATTCACCGAACCATCTCCCCCTACAGCTACTACAGCATATGCACCTTTTTGTGATGCCTCTTTGGCTAGAGCGGTGCCGTGCTTGGCATACTGTGTGTGTAATAGCTCGTAAGAGTATAACTCCTTATCGAGGTTGGCCTCTATCCCTTGCGTAATTTCTTTTTGGCGCTCTACACCCGATTTCGGGTTGATGATAAAAACGATGTGCTTTTTGCTCATACTATCTGTGCTTTGAGGCTGAGGTCCATGCTTACGGCATGATGAATGACCGCGCCTACAGAAATAAAATCGACACCGGTGCGTGCATAAGCCACTACATTGTCCATATTGATGCCGCCCGATGCTTCTGTTTCGTATTTACCACCAATGATATTTATGGCTTCTTCCACCTGTTCGGGTGTATAATTATCCAGCATAATGCGGCGCACATTGCCTGTAGCCATTACACGCTGCACATCTTCTATGCTCCTTGTCTCTACTTCTATATCCAGGTTCAGGCCGTTGGCCTTCAGGTAGGCATTAGTGGTCTCAATCGCTTTTTCTATGCCGCCGCAAAAATCAATGTGGTTATCCTTCAGCATTACCATATCGTACAGGCCCATACGGTGGTTAACCCCGCCACCTATGCGTACGGCCTTCTTCTCAAAAGCACGAAACAAGGGGGTCGTTTTTCGTGTGTCCAGTATCTTAGTGGAATAGCCTTTTATGGCATCCACATATTGGCGGGTGAGGGTGGCTATGCCACTCATGCGCTGCATACAGTTGAGCGCCAGCCGCTCGGCCTTTAATATAGTATGTACGCTTGCTTCTACCTCAAAAGCTATCTCGCCATTGGCCACTTTATCGCCGTCTTTCTTAAATGGGACGAATACAGCGCCCGGTTCCAGGTACAGGAATATATCTTTAGCCAGTTCCATACCGGCGAGTATACCATCTTCCTTTACCTTCAATACTGCTTTTCCCTTCGCATCCGCGGGTATGCTCGCCAGTGTTGAAAAGTCGCCATTGCCCACATCTTCCCGTAATGCGGCTTCTATAAATTCTGTGGTATCCAATGTGCGGTTTGTTTATTGGTGGGCAAAATTAGTAAATATGGATTAGGGCAATGTTAAATGTTTGGTTGTATGAATTCGCATCAAGATTGTTACGCAATATATACGGTTACATACGTACCAGCTTTAAAAGTAATCAAATACCTATATTATTTTTTAAAGAGGTAATGGGTGGGTTTATTGTTCCGTTTGGCCGTAGATTCCGTATGCGGTGAAGGGGGCAAACCAAACCTTTGGCGAAAAATGATGGTGCATATGGTTATGTTTCCAACTGTGGCAAGGAACCCGGAGCAAAAGTTATTATTGTATATTTGATGATAGAGTATGGATAAGGTTAATCAAATACGCATTTTCAGAATGACGCATATTGACAATATGCCGCATATACTGAAATATGGCATCACCCATGCTTCGTCTCCTGCATGCAATCCGGATTATATACCTATAGGTGATGGCAGCTTAATTGGTTCACGTTCTGCATTCATTACACCGGCTGGTAAAATACTTGGGGACTATATCCCATTCTATTTTGGAGGCCGTATGCCAATGCTCTACGTTATACAGAATGGGTACAATGGTGTTAGGGCGATCTGGCCGGCTGATATTGTGTATCTTGTATGCAGCATCGAACAAATAGTTGCGCATAAACTTCCATTTATGTTCACCGATGGGCACGCCGTTGATCATCTAAGCGAGTTTTTCGGAAGTGAGCGTTTGAAAGAAATTGAAAAAATAGTAGATTTTGCAGCCGTAAAAGAACTGTTTTGGAAAAAAGAGGATGACCTGGATCTGAAACGGAGGAAAGAAGCTGAATTTTTAGTGCAGGGAGATATACCTTTGCCGGCTATTGCAGGTTATGTGGTGTATAACGAAGATGCTAAACAGAAACTGCTGGCATTGAATGTTGCAGAAGATAAAATAGCTGTAAGGAATAATTTTTACTTTTAAAGTATGATACAATCGCTGACAGGTGATCTATTGGCAAGCAGTGCAGATGCCCTTGTGAATACGGTAAATACCGTAGGCATAATGGGTAAGGGCATCGCCTTGCAGTTTAAAAAGATGTTCCCCGGCAACAACAAGGCATACATTAAAGCATGTAAGGAAGGTGTTCTTACCGTAGGTAAATTACTGGTAGTAGAAGAGGAAACAACATATACCGGGAGAAAATTGATCATCAATTTCCCAACAAAGACCGACTGGAGGAAACCTTCGGAATACGCTTACATTGAAGAGGGATTAAAAGAATTAGTGAAGGTCATTACAGAAAACAAGATCACTTCAATAGCTATTCCCCCTTTAGGCTCGGGGAATGGCGGACTTGACTGGAACAAAGTAAAGCCACTGATAGAAAATTACCTTGCTGATGTGGAGTGTACAGTGTACCTGTATGAGCCTGATGCTGTAATTAAAGAGGCGCTGAGCAAAGAAAGGGTAAAGCTGACCCCTGCACGTGCCATGCTGCTTTCTGTTCTGTTTGAATTGGTGAAAAACGGAGAATTTGTTTCGGAATTTGCTGCCGAAAAGATCGCTTATTTTCTACAGCGCTTTGGGGCCGGAGAAGTATTCAAACTTGATTTTCAGCCTAATTTTTACGGGCCGTATTCAGGAAAGGTAAAGCATGTGCTATACTACCTAAATGGCAGCTATATTACCGGGTACAGCGCCAAGGATAAAAAGGCTTTTGAAGAATTGGGATTACTGATGGATGCTGAAGATGACGTAGCCAACTACCTGAATGCGCAGGAAAACAGCCACTACCTTGAAATTGTAGAAAAAACAAAAAAATTCCTCTCCGGCTTTTACTCGGCATTTGCGCTTGAATTGCTTTCTACTGTAGACTATCTTATGCAGCATGAAGGGGCCACTACATTAACGGAGATACAGGAAAAGCTGCACTCCTGGAGCGAAAGAAAAAAGACCTTATTTTCCAACCAAAGGTTTTTAGAGATCGCGCAGCGCAATCTCAGGGAGCATAAACTTATCGGGGGTTTTTAAGTATGGAATGCTATGCGCTTCATATCATCACACTCTCAACGGATTAAAAACCTCCCAACCTTCTACATCATAACCATTTGCTATGGGGTGCTTACTGTATCGCCAGCTACCGTTTTTGGGAATTACTATGCCGCCTATGGTTGGTTTTCCTTGCTTGCTCCGTAAATTGATGTAATTATTCAAAGCGTTGTGCTTGGCTACCATATCAATATCTGAATTTTCTGTTTTAGGATCAAATAATGCAAGCGTACCATCAGCGAAAAGGATAATAATATCTACAAAAAAGAGAGCAGTTTGGTTTTTAGAATTAATATAAGAAACTGAGAAATCAGATTTGCTGCCAACACCATTTTTATACCACCATACTATATGATGCTTGTGTTGTTCCAAAAAAGTAATGAACTCAAATTCATTCTTACTATCTGATAAAAATCCTTTATTTTCTCTGAGGAATAATGGGTCAAGGATTGCCTTTTCTACGTCATATTCCACATACAAGTTGTTATATATCCTGAACTCAGGCACTTCCCACAGGTACTCTTTTACATCAGTTATTTTAGTTGATGCCTTTGCTTCCATGATCCGGCCATATTCTTCCCTTGCCTTATTTAATAAGTCTGTAAATATCTGTTGATTATTATTTTGCAATACCACCTTGTATGTAGTTTTCTCGTCTAGGCCCAGGTACTCTTCAAACAATACTTTAAGATGATACTTCATTCGTTCCCACGATCCGTCTTTTTGATACTCGCCGCAGTTCGATAAACAAAATCGATTAAACAACTGCTCCAATTGATAAGTGGTCTTTGCAAACTTTGCTTTATGCATCACTTCTGTAAAGCCTTCGTGTGTTACATCAATAACCATATCTGTAGGTATCGCAATCTCTATATCGGCCACATCTGTCATTACAAAGTTTGCTGCCAGCTTATTTTTATTGACAACATAATTCGATTCAGGAGTTTCAGCGATAAGTGTTATTCCAAACGTCCTTTCGGCGGTACTGAATAATGCTTCTCTGAAGTGCAGACCTAAGCGGTTTCTATTCAGTGTGCTTTCTTTGTAGTAAGACGTTAAGCTTAGATTATTATAAACAGGCTTGCGGATAGATTTGTTGAAGGTCAGGTAATCTACTTCTTCAGCCACAATCTGTATCATACTCCTTTCAAGATTGGTGAAAACATAACCAATGTTCAGTGAGTCATCGGTATAATGTTTTTGCTCAGGCATACGTAGGATGCGGCCTAACGTTTGTACCGTAAATGTCTCTTGCTTCATTTCCCTGTATATCAATAATACAGACGCTCTTGGGCAATCCCACCCCAATGCTATAGCTTGCTTGAACAGCAGTACATCAACTACATTTTCGTTTTTAGAAATGTCATCGAGATTTATCTTTTCATTACTTAGCCAAACTGCAAGCCTGTTATTTTTTTGCGAAATACCGTGTATCTGTAAGTATTCA
>CAIVKT010000291.1 GCA_903906615.1 uncultured Bacteroidota bacterium
AATTGGATTACCCTGAAAGGGTTGACTGTGAATAGCCCCGAGCAAAGCTCGGGGTAGCAGAACGTTTCACTCGCCAACCCCAAAGGGGTTGAACATGCAGCCACAATTTAGTTGTCTAAATGGCATAAGAATCATTAAAATTCATAGTTCAGACAAACAACGCATTTAAAAACTAAACAATATCTGTCCCCGCGCACTCAAAAACACGCTCGAAAACCACTTTCATTTTTTCTAAGGTATCGCAAACATATAATCACCATCAAACCAATCATTTACCTCCGAAATGATTTCTATGACAGCACAGCCCGCGTCTATTATAGCGCGGAAAGCGCGCTGTCATAGATATTCGTTTTCCCGGTTTAAAGTTTCTTTTTCACCTTTGTGCCTGCGCGGGTCAATTTTGGGCTTATGTATCCTTCCCGGAACTGCTACCCAAATTGAATTGCCGGAAACAACCCGGGTATACCCGCAAAATACCATTTAAAAACCGCTGAAACACGCTTTGCCAAAGGAATACAGCCCTTGCAGTCCCTCTGCAAAAACCGGAAAAAACCGGAAATCTCCTGCAAAAACCTGAAGCGGGTAAAGGTCACAACGCGTAAAAATGCGTAAAAATGGGTAAGAATCGGTAATAATGAGTAAAATGTGCAAGCCCCTCCAAACCCTTGCCTGCAAAGGATGTACATAAATAAGCCCGCTTCAGATTACCCAAAATGTTTTTTTCTGCCAAATGGGTAATTCTTCTGGTATTGTAAAGGAAACAATGTATCATTTCTCAATACGGATAGATGATCCGGATAATGCAATAAACATAGACTTAGTAATAGCAAAATAATGAGCGTAATTTTAGTTAACTAAAACCAATGTCTATGAAATGGTATCATTATCTCGCTGCATTCTTTGCGGGCGCGTTCCTGGCCAATGCAGTGCCTCATTTTATTCATGGTGTTTCCGGCGATCAGTTCCCTTCGCCGTTTGCTACCCCGCCGGGCAAGGGGCCATCATCGCCGTTGGTAAATGTGCTGTGGGCCTGCTTTAATCTGTTTATAGGGTATGTGTTGCTTATGGCGGGCAAGGTGTCTGTAAAGAATAAGCTATCCATGCTTATTTTGTTTTTGGGCATCGTATTAATGTCTGCCCAACTAAGCATAGTATTTGCCGACAAAATGACAACCCCTGCCCTAAAGGGAGCTGTTTCGTATTCAGGAGCGAATTGCGTACTGTGAAGTAACTCAACCAAACTTCCCCCTTTAGGGTAGGGGTTTCATTAAATTTTATTCCACATACACCGGCTCAATGACCATATCATTAATGCCCTTCAGTCGCAGGTATACCTTTGCGCTGGTGATCACATCCTGCAGGCAATAGGAACCTATGCGGGGCAGGTCTTTATCCTGCCAGTATACGTGTGATACCATGCTGCCATCAAGGTCGCTTTTAGGCGAGGGGATGCCCAGCACACAGGCCAGTAAGGATAGCGAGGTGTAGTTCTTATAATCGCCGAAACGCCACAGTTCCAGCGTGTCTAAGTGGGCTACTTCCCAGGGCTTTTTACCGGAGAGTTGCAGGCTGTCGGGCAGTTGTATACCATTGATCACCATGCGCCGGCACAGGAAGGGCATATCAAACTCCTTGATGTTGTGGCCACAGAAGCGGATCTCTTTGTGATGGCCCGTAAATTTGTTAATGACCTCACAAAACTCAGCTAGCAATATCTTTTCATTATCATTAACAAGCGCGCGCAGCCGCATTTTGGCTCCGTTTTCGCCAGGTACCAGGCTGCCAATGCCTATACACACGATCTTGGCAAATTCTGAAAATATACCTGCCCTTTCGTTGAAAAGCTGCGCCGCATCAGGGTTTTCGCCTTCCGGGCTTTTCAGGAACTTTGCTTTCCTCGCCCATTCCTTCTGCATATCTGATGCAAGTTGCTCATGATCAGGAAAAATTGGCACTGTTTCTATGTCTATAAACAAAATGCTTTTTAGTTGCTCCATTCTCAAATTGTAAGTTATATTTGTGCGAAATCTAATTTTATTTCAAATTTAAACAATTAATAAACAGTTATGAGCCAGTTTAATCAGTCAACTCCGCAAAATAACGCCGGTAAAAAGAACAACACCATTATTTACTGGGTTTTGATCCTCGTATTGTTTGTGCTGTGCATTTATTTATTCATGAGCAAAAGGAATATGCAAGCAGATAATGCCCAGGCCATGAAGATGGAACAGCAGCAAATGGACTCTGTGAAAACAGACCGTGCTTCACTGCAAAATGATTTCGACGCAGCATCTGCAAAGATAGACCAGTTAGTATCCCAGAACTCCAAGCTCGATAGCGCATTGCAGGGCGACAAAGCCGCAATGGCCAAGATGCAGGGTGAGATCAGGAGTATCCTGGCCAATAAGAATGCTACTAAAGCCGAGCTGCAAAAAGCAAGGGATATGATCAGCGGCCTTACAGACAAAACCAAGGCATATGAAGCACGCATAGCCGAGTTGGAAAAAGAAAACACCACACTCACCGGCGAGAACAAGAATCTTACACATGAGCGCGACTCTACTGTTACACAAAATGTAGCGCTGAAAAAAGTAGGCTCTGTATTGCACGCCTCCAACATACGCATGGAGCCTATCCACAAAAAAAGGAATGGCAAAGAAAAAGAGACCAGCAAGGCAAAGAGGGTAGACGAGTTCCGCATTAAATTTGATATTGATGAGAACCGCATCGCAGAAAGCGGCACCAAGCAGATATACCTGCGCATCATATCGCCTGATGGTAATATTATGACCAATTCGGCCAACGGATCAGGTATGCTCACCACCAGCAAGGGTGGCCAGCTCAGCTACTCTATAGAAAGCGATATCGCTCTTACACAGAACCAGCCGGTAAAAGACATAACCGTAGACTGGAACCAGAGCGGCGACTACAATAAGGGTACTTATACCATAGAGATATACAACGAAGGCTACCTCGTAGGCAGCGGCACAGTAACATTAAAATAAGGGATAAATAACACGGACTTGATAAGGGGTTGCTCAACACAACCCCTTTTTCATGCCACAGTTAACAATTCGGTAATATGGGGTTGTTTTTAGTTTAACATTGGCGGCGTATTTTTGCGCATAATTTAGTTGAGAAACATGGAGGTATTTCCAGGAAAGATCCTAATAGTTGATGATGAACCCGATATTGTAGAGTTCCTCAGTTATAACCTTAAAAGCAAGGGCTACCTCATAGCCGCCGCCCGCGATGGCGTTGAAGCCATCCGCAAGGCACGCGATTTTCGCCCCGACCTCATCCTGCTCGACATTATGATGCCCAATAAAGACGGCATAGAGACCATCAGGGAATTGAGGCAGATGCACGAGTTTGACGATACAGCAATTATCTTCCTTACCGCACTGCACGAAGAAAAATACGAAATAGAAGGACTGAAAATAGGTGCGGACGATTATATCACCAAGCCTATAAAGCCCGAACTATTGGCTACCCGCATAGGCTCTGCATTGCGCCGCTTCCGCAAGGATGAGGAACAGGACCAGAAGACCACCCTCGGCGACCTGGAGATCAATAAAACAAAATTCACCGTTTCTTATAAAGGTGCAGAGATATTGCTGGCTAAGAAAGAATTTGAGTTGCTATCCCTGCTGGCCTCCAAGCCCGGCCGTGTATTCCTGCGCAACGAGATACTACAGCGCGTATGGGGCACAGACGTGATAGTGGGCGACCGCACCATAGATGTACACATCCGCAAGATCCGCCAGAAGGCAGGCATAGACCTCATCACTACCGTGAAGGGAGTTGGCTATAAGTTTGAGATGGCTTAGCTATAACAAAGCCAAAATATCAAATTCCAAATCACAATTTCTTTCTATCCCCGTCTTTAGCGTTTGGAAACTGGAATTTGATATTTGGAATTTAAATTACCTTAGCAAAGCTATGTCTGTACTCGATACAAAAAACCTTTCCCCAAGGCGGCTTTCTTTCATCACCGCGCTCATCATCAGCACGGCGAATGCATTGCTTAGCCTGTTCCTGCACCAGGTGTGGTACATACCTATATTTGTATTTGCGGTCACGTTCGGGATCATTTACTACCTCTACAACTATACGCTGCAGCGCTTTATTTACCGGAAGATAAAGATCATATACAAATTCATTTACCAAACCAAGGCCACCAAGAAGGAAGAGTTTTTTTACGACAACATACTACCGCAGAAATCAATAGACGAGGTGAGCGAAGATGTGCAGCGGTGGGCTATGCAGCGCAAGGATGAGATAGATATACTGAAAGCCAATGAGCAGTTCAGGAAAGAGTTTTTGATGAACCTGGCGCACGAGCTGCGTACCCCCATATTCTCTGTACAGGGCTATGTGGATACGCTGCTGGGCGGCGCGCTCGAGGATGAAGAAGTAAACCGGAAATTCCTCAACAATGCTGCTAAAAGCATAGACCGGCTGGTGCGCCTGGTAGATGACCTGGATGAAATATCGAAGCTGGAAGTGGGTAAGATACCCATGATACAGGAGTCCTTCCCTATACATGAACTGATCAAAGACCTGTACGAAGAATTCTCGCTGAAAGCTAAGGAAAAGGATATACAATTATCCTTCAAGAAGGGCACAGAGCGACCTCTGATAGTGAATGCCGATAAGCAAAAGATAAAGCAGGTATTGGTGAACCTTATAGAGAACGCGCTGAAATATGGTAACGAGCATGGCAACATAGTAGCAGGCTGCTACGAGATGGATGACAAGCATGTATACATAGAAATATCAGACGACGGGCCGGGCATCAGTGAGGAACACCTGCCCCGCATCTTCGAGCGTTTTTACCGTGCCGATCGCAGCCGCAGCCGTGCCATAGGCGGCACAGGGCTGGGCCTGGCTATAGTGAAGCACGTCATAGAAGCACATGGCCAAACTGTTAATGTACGCAGCAAGCCCGGTGTAGGCTCCTCCTTCGGCTTCACGCTCGACAGGGGCGACCAGTAGGTCTTAGTTTCCGGTATCTCTTTTGGCATGTTTTTTCTAACTCGTAACAATAGTTATGAACTTAAAGAAGACATTCGGTTCCATTTGGGCAGTTATTAAGGCCACTTTCTCCGGTTTCTCTGATCACAAAGTTACCAAGCTGGGCGGCTCTTTGGCCTATTCCACCGTGTTCGCTATGGGGCCGCTGCTGGTGGTCATTATATCGCTCTGCGGCATTTTTCTCGGGCGCGATGCCGTTACCGGCAAGATATACAACACACTCAGTTCCTTCCTGGGCCAGGATACAGCCGCACAATTACAGGATATTATCAGGAAGGCCGCGGTAAATGGTAAAAGCACTATTGCGGTTGTCATAGGCTCTATAGTATTGCTGGTGGGTGCCACATCCATATTCAGCGAGATACAGGATTCCATCAATGATATATGGGGCCTCAAGCCCAAGCCCAAAAGAGGCTGGCTGCT
>CAIVKT010000292.1 GCA_903906615.1 uncultured Bacteroidota bacterium
GACATACCTGCGGCTACCTGGGCACCAGCGCCTTACAACAACCTGATGGAAGCGCATGTAGGTGTGAAGATCTACAGCAAGCTATGGATAGATGCGGGCTTCTTTCGTACGCACCTGGGCACCGAGTACCTGCTGCCTGTGGAGAACATTACCAGTTCGGTAGCTGTAGGCACTTATTACGAGCCGTTTTATGAAAGCGGCCTGCGCCTCAACTTCGACCCCAGTACCAAATTAGAGATCAACCTCTTCCTGCTCAATGGCTACGGCATGTTTATAGACAATAACAACAAAAAGTCTTTCGGGATGGGGGTTACTTATGCCTTTAACGACAACCTGAACATAGGCTATACCAACTACATAGGCGACGATACGCCGCCCGGCGTGGCAGGCGGCCACCTGCGCATAGCGCAAAATGCCTTTCTGAATTACCAGCACAAAAAACTGAAGATACAAGTAGGTGGCGATTACTATATGCAGCAGAACTCAGACCTCGCCACAGGAACCAAGTATGCCAATATGTATAGCGCCCTGGCTACCGCCCGCTACCAATTGCTGAACAAGCTGGCAGTTTATGCGCGTGGCGAAGTATTCAATGACCCGGATGGATTTATGAGCACTATCATTACCGATTATAACGGCAAGAAAACGGGCTATAAACTGTGGGGCGTTACGGCGGGCGTGGAGTACAAGCCTACCGCAGAGTCTTATGTGCGACTGGAGGGCCGCCGCCTGCAAATGGACCAGGACCAATACATCTATTACCACGATGGCGAGTACTACAACTACCGTTACGAGGTAATGGTGAATGCGGGTGTTACGTTCGATCTGCTGCGGAATATAAGGACGAGGATGGAACACCCTACGGATAACCCCATACCGGTTACCGAATAAGATTGAAAGACGTGCGTGCTTTGTGCCGATGGCTATCGGGAATAGTGTTTAAACATTGTTTTACCAAAAAATAAATATACAACTATGGCTACATTCGACACCGGCAGTACGGGCTTTATGCTCCTGGCCACCAGTCTTGTTATGTTAATGACCCCCGGCCTCGCGTTCTTCTACGGTGGCCTCGCGGGCCGAAAGAACATTCTCGGTATTATGATGCAGAGCTTTGTGTCTATGGGCATCACCACTATACTGTGGTATATGTTTGGCTACTCGCTTTGCTTTAGCGGCAATGAGCTGGGTGGTGTTATCGGCGACTTCCACAAAGCATTCCTGCATGGAGTGAACCTGCATACTCCATATGCCGGCAACCCTAAAATACCCGAGTTCGTATTCTTTGCATACCAGATGATGTTTGCTATCATCACCCCGGCGCTTATTACGGGTGCGTTCGTGAACCGTGTTACGTTCAAGTCTTACCTCATCTTCCTGGTGTTGTGGCAGGTGCTGGTGTACTATCCCTTTGTGCATATGGTATGGGGCGGCGGCCTGCTGGCACAGTGGGGTGTGCTCGACTTTGCCGGTGGCATAGTGGTACATGCTACCGCGGGCTTTGCGGCACTGGCTTCTGTTATCTATGTGGGCAAGCGTAAAGACACTGATTCCCCACCCAACAGCATACCGCTCATTGCCATCGGCACGGGCCTGCTGTGGTTTGGCTGGTATGGCTTCAATGCGGGCAGCGAGCTGGATGTGGATGCTGTTACCGCGCAGGCATTCATCAATACCGATGTGGCCGCATCATTTGCCGCCATCACCTGGCTCATCATTGAGTGGACGATGGTGAAGAAACCAAAGTTTGTGGGCCTGCTCACTGGCGCTGTGGCCGGGTTGGCAACCATCACGCCTGCGGCGGGCTTTGTGTCGCTGAAGGGTGCAGTGGCTATAGGTATAGCAGCAGGGCTGGTATGCTATATAGCAGTACACTTTAAAAACAAAAGAGGCTGGGACGATGCCCTTGATGTGTGGGGCGTACACGGCATAGGCGGCTGCATAGGCACCGTGCTGCTGGGTGTGTTTGCCGGCAAGTCTATCAATGCCAATGGCGCTAACGGCCTGCTGCACGGTGGCACTACTTTCTTTGTTCACCAACTGGTAGCGGTGGTTATAGCCTGTGCTTATGCGTTCATCTTCACGTACGCCATGCTTGCGGCCATCAATATGATCACCAAGGTGAAGCTGACCGAGACCGATGAAGTAAAGGGACTTGATGAAGCCATACATGGCGAGGTGGCATATGATGCGGGGGTGTTTTAAAAACCAAACCCCAAACCCCTCCCGCAAAAAAGCGGGACCTTGTGCCGGGGCTTCCCCTCATTTTTCAATATTCTTTAAAACGGCGGGCTTTTTAGCTCGCCGTTTTTTTATGCGTTTGTCTGAACTATGATATATACTGAGGTAAGCGGCAATCATGAGCTTAGCAGCATTTATGAAACCTTTGCGTTGAAAAATGGATAATGTGTGTTTTCGGAACCGGAACGCTTCGGACCAGTGAAAATGAATACTTAGGGCTATCCGGATTTATTGCAAAAATGATTTTATACTTTGCGCTAATGATGGAAGTCCCAGTACGATCCAATCCTTGCTTATAGCTTGTTTTACTCCAAAAATAACTTTGTTATCCTCGATCCTGGCAAGAAGATCAGGCCCGTTCGTGCCATCATATAGCTCAATGATTTTGAAAGTATTTTTATATTCATTGATGTACTCCAGGTTTTTCTCATACACCCCTTTTATTGTTCTTGGTTCTACGAAATGGCCACCTTCCACAACCCTTTGCCCAACCCTGGCAATACAATTACTGACTTTATCAAGACATAAGTAATTCAACTGAATTTGATAACCGCTGTTTTCAAACAGGTTTATATAGGTCCAATAATCAGGGTGCGAAAGAGGGGTTTCCAACACAAAATGATTTTTTAGTTGAATTGCCTTTCGCATTTGCAGCAGCAGCCTTTTCTCCATCATCTCTGTTGCCTTTCGAAATAACTCCTCATGCGCAACACCATCCACCTCTAATGCCTTTTCAAACTCAACCCGTGTATTATCGCGATCGAATGACCAAATCCCTTCAAGCGCAGGGGGCAGCATCGCTTGTATATGAGTAGATTTACCGGCTCCATTTGGCCCTGAGACAACTAATAATGTGGGTTTAGAATAGTCCATAAGCTATTCTTATACTTTCAGCTTCGGGGGCAGGAAGGGTTTTCAACACCTTGTATTGGTACTTAGAACCCACATAAAATACTTCCTGTAATTCAATGTGCCCATCCGGGAATTCGCGATATACCTGCCCATCTGGCAATTTGTCTGAAAGTATCAGGAAAGGAAGGTTTCTACTAAAGTTTCGGGC
>CAIVKT010000293.1 GCA_903906615.1 uncultured Bacteroidota bacterium
CAAAATGAAAACACTATCAACTTTACTATTGCTCGCAGTACTAATGCTTGCCCCCGCGAAGGGCATACAGTCATCCGCTAATGCGCAGAGCTGGCAATGGGGCCGTGCAGGAACTGTTACGGGTATGGATTCATGGCCGGTTGCTACAGATGCATCGGGCAATGTGTTTGGCGCGGGCTACGTATATAGCTCCGGCATTTCCAACTTTGGCGGGGGTGTTACACTTGCTGGATCCACCAGCGGGCAACAATCGGCATGGGTAAAATATAACACAGCAGGCACACCATTATGGGCCGGAGGTACTGTTTATGGTAGTACATACATTGACAATATTGCCACAGACCCATACGGCAACCTCATAGTATTTGGCACATTCAGTAGCGATAGCATGAAGATCGGAAGTTTTGTGTTGAGAAATGCATACGGGACATCTGGTTCATCTCAATATTACCTTGCAAAGATAAGCCCGACAGGTACTGTGCTTTGGGCTATCAATGATGGCAATATCAGATCGACATATCTTTATGACGTTTACGGGCATTATATAATGAGCGTCGGAGCTGTCACTACTGACGCGGCAGGCAATATTTATATCACCTCATCCTTTACAAAACCTACAATGACGATAGGTACAACGACGCTTACGAATAGTGGTTCATCAGGTACAAATGACATTTTTGTGGCAAAATATACATCAACTGGTACGCCGGTATGGGCTACATCATTTGGCGGTTCAACAGACGATTATGGGTTTGGTATTACTGTGGCATCAACGGGTTATGTGTATGTATCGGGTGAATATTTTTCCGCATCGTTTACTATTGGATCTTCGACACTCAGCCGTGGGATCGCTACTTATCCATATGCTTATATTGCTAAAATTTCGTCAACAGGTGTGCCAACGTGGGGGCAGGGCGAAGGTGGCACCGGGGGCGCTTTTGCGGTAGGGCTGGCCCATGACAACTATGGGAACGTGTATATGACAGGTGGTTTCCAGGATAACACGATCATGTTTGGAGACACGTTGGTTTCGCGTCCTCTGCCCTATCCCGGCTCGCCACAACTCAGTTGTTTCCTGGTGCAGTATTCATCAGCAAATGAACCCACCTGGCACAAGGTGATCTCAGGCAAAAATTCTACATCTTTCGGTCTTGCTGCACCTACATGGGGTTATGCTATTGCAATGGCCTCTTGCGGGCAGATATGGGTGAGTGGTAATTTCACTGATTCCATCAGCATTGACACAGCAGTGTTATATGCACCAGTATTGGGTACCACCATGGACCCCATATTTATAGCCGGTTACGACCTTGCAGGTGGTGTTATTGGCCATTCTGCATTAGGCTCCGGGGGTGATGACCAGAATGGTATTGCCTGTGATCCTGCTGGCAATGTGTATATGTGCAGTGACTTTTTTACTAGCCCCTACCTGCTCGTGGGGCCTGATACTTTGCGTGGTTTTGGCGGAGAAAGTTTTTATGTGGCCAAGTACACGAATGCAGTAGTGATAGTAGATACGGTTTCAAGAAGAAGAGATACTTCGGCCTGCCGGATAACTGGTATCACACTTCATGGAGAGCCGGGCTATGCCAACTATTTCTGGAATGACAGCACTACAAATGCCACACACTATTTTGATTCGGCAGGGGTTTACTTTGTGTACAACGTTACCTGTGGTGATACAGTTGTAGTAGATACTTTCCATATAACCCTGTTGCCTGCTGATTCCACTTTTGCCCGCAAAGACACCAGTGTGTGTTTTTTAGAAGACAGCGCGACCGTCTATGGCCCCACAGGCTTTAGCTCTTATCATTGGACCGGCGGCAGCACCTCGAGAATATTTACGGTACATGACTCAGGTACATATGTACTCACCTGCATAGATTCGCCCACCTGCCAGGTATTTACCGATACATTCCGGTTCAACATACTGTACCGCGATACGACTTTTTACAGCACAGACACCGCTGTGTGCGCTTCTGTAGGCACGATCACATTGACTGCGCCCGCTGGCTACGCTACCTATTCCTGGAGCACGGGCAGCAGCGCCTCGTCAATAACTGTAAGCAATTCGGCACCGGTATCTGTGGGTTCTTCCGTCGGGGTTCACGTGTTCGGCATAACCGGCTGTACTATTACAAAAGACACCTTCAATGTCCGGTTCAAGCCGGTGCCGGTAGTGAGCCTGGGCAATGATACTGCATTTTGTTTGGGGCAGTCTATGACTTTGTCTTCGCCACAGCCGGCTGGTTTTAGCTATTCGTGGAGTACGGGCAGCAGTGCACCAAGCATTGTTGCAGGCGGCAGTGTAGCAGGTGCAACGATATATTCACTTGTAGTTACTGATACTGATGCGTGTACTACAACATCCACCATCACCGTAACCGTATCGCCCCTGCCGGTTGTAGATCTTGGCCCTGATACGGCTATCTGCACAGGCTCTATACCTACATTGCATTCTTTTGTTACTTACCCGGCATGGGCTACTTACATCTGGAATACAGGCAGCACAGCATCATCCATACCAGCCACTACCATAGGCAACTACTGGCTACAGGTAACTGTAGTAGGTTGCTCAGGCGCGGACAGCATACAGATCAAAAATCTTTTCGATTCACTTCACTTCACGCAAACGGATACTGCCTTGTGCAAAGGGCAGCAATTGCAGGTAACCGTGGCCGGCACGCCGGGTATGACGTATCAATGGACGCCTACTGCGGGCATCTCTTCGTCCACCACAGCAAGCACTATGATACTTGCAGATACATCTGCTACCTATACGCTCACGGCATCTATATCTACCTGCCCTGATATTGTTCGTTCTTTCCACCTGGATATACAGCCCTACCCGCAGGTGGCGCTGGAGGCTGGCAACCGCTTTGTGTGCTTCTATGATACGCTGCACCTGGAGCCAGCCGTAACACCGGGCTGGTATACGCACTACAGTTACAACTGGTCGCCGGGCATCAACCTCGATGACTCTACCGTACCTAATGCAGTATTCACTGCAGGAGACTCTGAACAGATAGTATTGACCGTGACTACCCCTCATGGCTGCAAGGGCGAAGACAGCGTATGGATCTATGTACACCCGAGCGGGTTCGACAGCCTGAACACTACCATACGTGTATGCCCGCACGATTCGGCGCAACTGTTGCCGGTGTCTAAAGTTACCGGCACTACCTATCGCTGGCATCCGGGCCTGTACCTGAGTGACAGCACATCGGCTGCGCCATGGGTGTACCCCATTACTTCGCAGGACTATGTGGGCATAGCTTACAGCCAGTACAACTGTCGCGACACGGTACACGCGTATGTGATCGTAAGCCCGAATGCGGAGATACTGATACCGGACTCAGCAACGATCTATCCCGGTGAATCGTACCAAATACCTGACCAAACAAATTGTACGTCGTTTGCATGGTTCCCGCCATCGGGGCTTAGTTCGGCATCCGTATCAAGTCCTGTAGCTATGCCGGAACTGAGTACGAAGTACATAGTAACGGCATCAAATGAGTATGGTTGTAAGATCACCGATTCGATCCTGATCACGGTAAGCACAGAAACACTGCTGGATGCGCCGAATGCGTTCACACCCGGCAATGGCCCTAACAACACATTCAAACTCGTGAAACGCGGCATAGCCAAACTGAACTACTTCAGGATATATAACCGCTGGGGCAACAAGGTGTATGAAAGCGCCGATATAGATGCCGGCTGGGACGGCACCTACAAAGGCACAGCACAACCTTATGATGTGTATGTGTACGAAGTAGAAGCAGTAACCTCTACAGGAAGAACATTTACCAAGGCAGGTAATATTACGCTGATCA
>CAIVKT010000294.1 GCA_903906615.1 uncultured Bacteroidota bacterium
GAACGGCGGCCCGCACAAGGGACCTCCTCCCGGCGATGGAAGGCCGCCACATGGCGATGGCCCGCCACACGATCGGGATGGCCCACCTCCCGGCGATGGCCCGCCTCCTGGCGAGGGGCCACCACCTAATGGCCAATAAAATCCTTATTTTCGCTACATGAACTATCTCTTGAGGCTATCCCTGTTGTTGGCTATCCTGTTGCTACCTGCATACGGCATTGCTGCGCCTGCACCCGACTCCGGGATCGTCACTATAGTCATAGAACCCATGTTTGGCGATCAGCCCCTGCAACTGTCCGACAAACAATATGTGGACAATTTCGGCGACACGCTCTACATCGACCTCTTCCGCTTCTACATGACCGGTCTCGACTTTGGCTCCAAGGCCGATACTACTTTTGTGCTGGCAGGTTACAGCCACCTGGTTGATGCCGAAGATAAAAACACCCTCTCTTTCTCAGTGAAGATACCCGCAGGCACGTACAGCAGCTTCAACTTCACCGCCGGCGTAGATAGCGTGGATAATACCTCCGGCGCCAATGGCGGCGACCTGGACCCTGCAATGGGTATGTACTGGGCATGGAACACCGGCTATATTATGGCCAAGTTGGAGGGGCATAGCAATGTGTGCAAAACCCTGCACCACGCCTTTGAGTTTCATATAGGCGGGTACATGCCACCCTACAATGCCGCACGTAATATAGCCATAGCCCTACCGCGCGCAATGATCGTTGACCACGATACCCGCAATACCCTCCGCATCAAAGCAGACTTAGCGACGTGGCTCACCACCAGTCTTGCTAAGGTCAACAGCATCGTTATACCCGGCAAAGATGCCGCTGCAATGGCCGATAATTACGCAAAGATGTACTCATTAGATAAAGAGGTACAAATTCCGCTCATACACGAATGAAGTACCTGGTCACTGCCTGCATAGGCGCGCTCATCCTGTATTGTTCTTTCGGGTTCGATATAAAGCCCGAAGACATACGCTTTGTGCGCCCCGATGGCTGGCCCAAGCCTGTGTACGACCTTTCTAAAAATAAAATAACTGTTGATGGCTTTAAGCTGGGCCGCAAGCTCTTCTTCGACCCCATCCTCTCCCGCGATGGCTCTACATCGTGCGCCAGCTGCCATACACAGTGGAGCGCCTTCACCCATGTAGATCATGGCCTCAGTCACGGCATCAATGGCCTGAAGGGCAAGCGCAATTCCCTCACACTCTTCAACCTCGCGTGGAACAAGGCATTCATGTGGGATGGCGGCATCAACCACCTCGAAGTGCAGCCCCTCGGGCCTATCACCAACCCCGTGGAGATGGGCAACACACTGGAGAACGTAGTAAAGAAACTAGACACTGTAAAAGGCTACCGCGCCCGCTTCTACCTCGCCTTCGGCGATAGCGCCATCACCGGCCAGCATGTGCTCAAAGCACTCGCGCAGTTCACCGTTATGTTCGAGTCCTTCAACTCTAAGTACGATAAATACACCCGCCACGAGCCCGGCGGGGAAATGACAGAACAGGAACTGAACGGCCTTGCGCTCTTCCGCAAAAACTGTGAATCCTGCCACAACGAGCCGCTCTTCACCAACTACTCCTTCCAGAACGTGGGCCTCTCTTTAGACACCGAATTAAAAGACTACGGCCGCATGGCCATCACACAAGACCCGCGCGACTCGCTTAAATTCAAAGTACCCTCCCTGCGCAATGTAGCCATGTCTTACCCCTACATGCACGATGGCCGCTTTCGCACACTCATGCAGGTACTCGATCACTACACCAATACAATAGTGCAAGGCCCTACCCTCGCCAAAGAATTCAGAAAGCCCATGATCCTCTCCCCGCAAGACAAAAAAGACATCATAGAATTCCTCAAAACCCTCACCGACAAAGATTTCCTCTTCGATATGCGCTTTAGGGAACAGCGGGAGTAACTTTTGTATATGGGCAGCGCCCTACTGCAAAGGCATTTGAGGAAACAATTACCGGCAAAAAATGAATGATCAAGATCGCCTGATTCAACCAATGACATAGGTTCCGCGATAGGTGGTAAGGTAAATGTCAAATAAATTATTTTTTCGGGATTGGTAACTCTGGATCAACTTTGGGATATTATTAAAATCTCCCGTATAGGTGAAAATAAATTTTTTGGAATGAAAGGGGCCATTCATTTTCTCTCTTGAAAAACTTGAGTCAAGATAAAAATAACCATAATCTCCTATTGGTCCTTTATACTGTTTTGCTCCATAAAACATTAGTGAGTCTACAAAGCTATTTGCAATAATTGCAGAAGAGTCATCTTGCCACCCTATTGCTACGGTAATGGTACTCTTATGTAACCTCTTCAATGTTGTAGTTCTGAATGATACAAAGTTCGAAGGAAGATTGGAAATGTTGTACTCACTATCTGATACGAGTAAAATTGCAGAAAATATATGGGTGCTGTCGCGAAAGAAAAGTTCATACTGCCCGTTATTTAGAATACCCAGATTTATGTCAGCAATGGCCGGCGCATATTGAGGTGAATGATACGCCGGAATAGTAACATCAGTAAATGTTATATCAAAAGAATGTTTTCTGCTGGCCGGTAAATAATTTAAACCGAATTGATAAGCGTGTTGTTTCCGGTGATGATCCTTATCATTTTGGTAAGCAATAGAATCAGGATAATAAATTTTACTACTACTGCAATGCAATCCTAATAAATAATTTCCTGCAACAGTATCTACAGTTTGGGTAAGTTCAATGTTAATAGGCGTGGGCAAATGGCAATGAATATTTTTTATTTTCCTGAACGAAAATAACATGCCCACCAAAATAAGAAAGAAAAGAAGTTTGTATTTCAAATCATACAAGCATTAAAACAAATAAGAACGGTAAATATTGTATTTTATTGTTTCAAATTATTAAGACATATCGACACTACTATGCAAAGATTGTCTGACGTACCATTTTTCAATACCTTCAACCCTATCATGACACTCGAATACAATACTAACGAACAAGATTACCTCACCTTTCATTTATTTGAATCGTCCGTTTCTGCGCGCAGCAAACGCATACGGCGGCGTTCGAGGATCAATATTGTAATACTTTTTATTGCCCTTGCC
>CAIVKT010000295.1 GCA_903906615.1 uncultured Bacteroidota bacterium
ACGAATGGACACCTTTTTTACGGGCTTTAAAAAAAGTAAAACATACAGTGCTTGGATATACCGATGACGAAGCTCTGGCGACGGGGCCTAAAATTGATGATGCCGCCAACTATTACCTCGGCACAGCAGCCTTGCTGGAAATGCTGAAAAAATACCGGCAGCACATCGATCAATAGCCATATATAGCCAATTTTTAACAGGGGAGACTCCCCTGTTTCAATCACACATTACGGGTATAATAATTATAAGCGAACTCAATAGTTTCGATCGCGATCATATTATCCTGCTTTTTAAGGTCTGAGATACTCCATTTTACCGGGTATGCGTTTATGAACGACCAGCCCATCATTTTATCTCCATTTTTATTTAATAATGATAACGTAAGTGTCTTAATAACAATCGATTGTGATAAATCAGCCTCTAATGAGCTTACAAACCATTTTGCCAGTGCGGAATCACCGGGTACTATACCATGTTTCAAAATAAGGTTGGGGAATTTTACCCATCCGGGCAATTTGTGCTTAAACCTGTTTTCTCCGCCTTCCTGTATTTCCTCCTCATCGGGGCGCATAGAAATACCTGAAGCCTCCTGGAAGCTTGCTTGTTCTGTGTCCCGAGCCCCGTTCATAGATAACGAGAAATAGAACCCGGCCTGTGGTAGATTATCTTGCGATGTGGCAGGCATTGGCAAATTTTTTCATAAATATAGAGAATCTTCGTAGGGTATACTACCCTTCCATCCTTATTCAAAAAAATGTATTCAAAGGATCAGGACCACACCCCGGCTTCGCACGGCGCAGTTTTTATGCAATAAACACAACGAGCTAACCCCACACATAAAACATCCGAAATGAATAAAGGAAAAGACCTGGACACCCTGCAAGGCACATGGGCCAGCGAAGCCGGACAAATAACCATAACAGGCGAGCAAGCCACCACAGAAAAGTGTTCCATGGCGCTGATGTGGCGTGCCGACCGACAGCAATGGGAACTCGGGACAAATCCCCTACCCGCTGCAATAAATATAAATACCACAGATTCAATAACAGTAACCTGGCCACAATACGGCGATGCACCGGAGAAAAAGGTGGCTTACTATAAGGGTTGATGCTATTACCTGCCCTACGCGAGGTACCATTGCATGTCCGAACAAACTAATTGTAATGCCTACCCAACGTGAGGTTGTTGGTCACAAAATAAGACTAACAACGGCGAAGATAGCATCAGGAACAATAAATGATTGCAGATTTGCAAGCCCTCAAAAATTCTTTATCTCCTGTTCAAACTCTGCTTTAGAGATACCTAAAGTTTTGAGATTGGTATGAATGTGAAATTGGGGAACATCTTTATCTTTTGTTCTCACGGTAATGCACCTGGTAAGTTGTTTAGAATGGCCTTCCGGATAGTTGTAATGGTCGTGCGAAGCAGAGGTTCTGATGTAGATCAGTCCCCTACTCTCCAACCATTTAATGAATTTGTTGATGGGTATTTGCTTTATGCCCATGGTAAGAATTTAAGCTGCCGGTACAGGTATCCTGAATTGTTCGTTGAATTGCTGCCTCAGCATACCAGCCGGTATATTCAGGTCTATTTTTTGCGGCGGGTTTGCCTTGCCGCTGTTTATCTGCATTTCCCAGCCATGTGCCCGCAGGTCTTGTTCAAGAGTACCCATTTTTGTACCATCTTCAAGGTAAGATCGTACCAAGTCATCAAAGGCATCCTTTACATCGCTTATATTATCGCCATAGGTGGAAAGGTCGAGCGCAGGGCAGTAGGCTATATAGCTGTCCTCTTCCTGTAATACAAGCACCCCAAGCTGCACATCAATAAAATCACCGTCCAACTTTTTAATTACGTTCGCCATTCTCGGTCAATTATTACAAACTTACAAATAATATTTGTGTACACAAAAGTTGTTCCTTGCAGGTTGCAATCTGCACCTCGCATCGGGCAGTTCAAACTATCAATAAAACAAACCACCCAGAGGACGAAGCTTAGCTATGCGCCAAAACGGCGGCCGTGCGTTGGCTCCGAGCGTGGAGCGATTTTTGGCGCCGGCACTTTCTTTGGTACTTTCTTTTTGCTGAAGAAAAGAAAGTACACCCGCGAGGATGAGGTAACACCATATAGTATCTGTAACTCGTTGTTCCCTGATATTCCGACAGCGTGCATCAGGAACTATAGATAAAGCGGATTTGAATCCGCACCTTGCGCCGGGCAGTTCACATTATCAATAAAACAAAACACCCCATAGATTTTTCGTCTTGGCTCGTATTACTTTCTTCACGACCTTTGTGCCATCAAAGTGTATTTTCTACACCTTATTTTCGCGGTCTTTGCGAAACCTTTGCGACTTTGCGACTTTGCGTTAGCATGTAACCACCAGGGCACTTAACTGGAAATAGAAGTTTTATTAACCTTTTCAGGTAGTTAGGTTGTATCAAACAGTGAGTAAATTTCATGCTTTCAGGAAGATGTGAAAAAAAAAATCCTCTGTCCCAAATGGGACATCCAATGGGACATTTGAAAAATTAAATACGGCCAAAACCATTGCCCACACTCACTAACATGAAAAATACCAAAGTGAGTTATCCACAAAAAAAAGTAAAAGCGCATGGGACATTGGGACTTCTTGCAGCTATTGGGCTAGTTGCAAAGGTTCGGGAGATTTAGTTCGATATAAATGATTTTTCAATTGCCTCACTGATATGGTTCTCCGTTGCACTGCGAAATGACGGCTACTATTGGACTTGGTTTTTGGAGATTGGATTTTGAACATTGGACAGTGGATTTCTTGGGGCATTAGCCACTCCTACCACCTCTTCCCTACCTGCACACCAATGAACAGATCTACGAAATAGGGCGTGGGAGATTCGTTGGCCATGAGCTGTATTGGGGTGGTATAGTATTCTACATTCACGCCGGTCTCTACACCGATCACATTCTTGCGGTTGGCCGAGAAGTCGAAATGCAGCGCTGATTTGAAATGGAAGCCGGGAACGAATTTAATTTCGCTCAGCCCCTTGCTGAAACCCGCGCTGCCTTCTATAACGCCCTGGTTCAGGAAGTCTACCTTGGTGTTATCGGTGTACTTGATGGCTGTGGGGTCGCTGTATACATTGAGGTAGTAAGGCTTTTCCATGCCCAGCGCAGCGCCGATCACATTCACCCAGTGTATAGATACTGTGCCGGGATCCGGCTTGCCTACCAGTAGTTTGCGGTAGCCGTAGCCCAGTTTCAGCGCGTAAAAATTATTGACCTTGCCGTAGATGTAAGTATTAGTACCACTTCCATTGTCAGCAGTGGTCTTGTATTCTTTAGGGTCTTTTTTTTCGGTAAATTCTACCTGGTAGATGAGCACATTATGGAACATGTCTATATGCTTCATATCCTTGGTCTTGGCCTTGCCAATATCCGAGTATACGCTCCAGCCGTTGGTATTCAGCCGCCCGCCTATGCTCACTTCGTGTGTGATAGGCTTGGGGCCTTTGGGCTTTACATAACCGTGTATGGTGCTTTTGTTCTTTATAGTATCCGTTGCGTAGGCTACTTTCTGCTGGGCACAGGCGTGGTTTACTGCGCCGAAAACGGCTGCGAGTAATACTGCTGTTTTGATAGTGTTGCCCATATCTAAATAAAAGAATGTAAGTTACGGAAAATATCGATATAGATAATTACTATTTGCACTTACAACCGCATACTCCGTAAATTTAACAAAAATATTGCCATGACAGCAGAAGTAATATACACCGGGCAGCTACGCACCAGAGCCGAACATTTACAATCCGGCACAGTGATAGAAACAGATGCCCCTACCGACAACAAGGGCAAGGGCGAGCGCTTCTCCCCCACCGATCTTGTGGCCACGGCGCTGGCCTCGTGCATACTTACCACGCTGGCCATAGCCGAGAGTACGCACGATATAAACATAGACGGGGCAACTGCCGAGGTGCAGAAAATAATGGCATCAGACCCGCGCCGCATAGGCGAGATAGTGGTGACCATCAGTTTCCCCAGCAGCGGCCCTTATACCGATAAAGAGAAGACCAAAATAGAGCATATAGCCAATACCTGCCCGGTGCATCGCAGTCTGGCAGCAGATTGTGTGCGCACCATCAATTTTAATTGGCCTTTATAACATTGAGTCCAACGGTGCATTCGAGGCAGCGCCTGCTGCTACAGTAGTTGTTGTACAGTTGCAGCAACGCCTGCGACTGTGCCGCTGTGGTGGCTTGCCAGCCATTGTCTTCCCATATGCGGGTGATGTTGTTCTTCTCGGCAGGCACGGTCTCCAATAGTTGTAGTGCCTTCTCTTGCAGGGCGCTGGTATCCTGCCGGGATGCGTAGAGAAATTGTATGGGCGCTATGGTGTTGATGATGATATTGAGGACAGAAGAAGTGCCAAGGGATTTGGGCGTGGCCTTCTCTTTAAGCTCTGAGTCGAACTGGTAGTGGGTGTCCCAATAGCTGCTGGCTGTTACTTCCAGCAAAGGCTCTATCTCCTTTACAGAATGTGTCTCGATGATCTTTGAGAACATGTGTATGGACTTATGCACCAATGCCGCAAACTGGGCTATGCGTATAGTGGGGAAGTTGGCAGGCCGCATCCTCAGGAATTTCCACAGGTGATTTTGTATCGGCTTCAGTTTGTATTTCTTGCGCAGGTAGTCATATTCGCGTTGCAGCTCGCGGGGGTAGTCGTCCTTAAAATCATCCTCCAGCATACCCGCCTGCCCGAAGAACAAAGCTTCCACCTGCATCAGGTTCTCCTTGTGCTTGGTAGGTATATTCAGCGGCAGCGACTGTGCCAGCATAAGGAATGGCACAGCATTGGTCTTGAACCCGAAGTTGGCAGCCATGCGCCAGTAGAGCAGGTTCCGCCAGTCTTCGGCTGAGTTTTCGAGCAGCACATTCCAGTCGGCCAGCTTTTGTTCACAGCGCTCGGCCAGCAGCCTGCTCAGCCATCCTTCTTTGGTGATGCTGCGCACCGCCTCATGCTGCCCCGCGCAAGGCAGCTTTTGCGGCGTGGCCATCAGGTCTCGGTATTTGTCTATGATGTGCTGTGGTATGTGGTCTTTCAGTTCCAGCACAGGTATGTTGCCGGCAGCATCGGGTACATCGTTCTCATAGACCACATGCAGTATCAGGTTCTTATAAGCCGCATCGTGCTGGTGGCCATGCTTCAGCCAGTCGCCTGCTTTTATGTGTAGCTCTATATTGCCGGCCAGCTTGGTGTTGCCGATCTTTATGCGCCCATCCAGGAAGTCGGGCCCGGCATCGCGGTTCAGCTTACCGCTGTGCGATATGGTTACCGGCTCGCCACCGGCAGTATGCAGCCCCGCAGGATTGTACAAACTGTATTGCCAAATGAACTGGAATAAGGCTTCGTTCATAGGAGAGGAGTAGTTAGTAGTTAGTAGTTTAGTTACGGAATCAATTCAGCTGGTTTAGATCCGCAGACCTGATCCATCCTTTTGTTATTTTCTTTTCGGTGTAATAACTGCAAAATAGCCATTGTCCCTGATTTTTCTCAACGCATACAATATCGCCTTTTACCAGGTAGGCCTTTTGTTTGCTTGCCTCTGACTGCGCTGAATGAAAGTACGTTTTATCTTTTGTTATGTAGCGTATCTGCACCCAACTTTCTGTGGTGTCTAATTTAAAATCATTAGGCTCGTCTGCAAAGTGTTCAACGTTCCAGCATCCACCATGTTCTTCAGGCAAATGCATGGTAAACTCTTTATTGTTTACTACCCGCAGCTCGCCGATGATCAAATCGCCGGTGGAGTCTTGAGGGAAGTAGCTCCTGATCTTTGCTATGTTACCTATCAGCTTACCTTCCAGATAGAACATACAGGAAAACATGGGTTGGTTTGTTTTTTCATCCAGACCCGTACCATCTTCGTAAAACCCGGTAACATAGTTTGTTTCCTTGTCGTATGCAATTTTCATTTCCCTATACTTACCGGAAACTAATGTAGTCTGTGCGAAAGACGGGAATGAGAACAGAAGAAGAAAAATAAGTTTGTTCATAGTCTTAGCTGTTATCGCCTTCTCATTTCCCTGATGATACGCCTGGTTCTTCTGTCTGCCCTGTTGTTTTGCAGATCCAGTACGGCCCATATGGCAGCAGGTATCCAGCCTATAATAGTGCATTGCAGGAACAGGCACAAGATGCCGGTGATCAGTTTGCCGCGTAGCATAAAAGAAAGCCAGGGAAGTAATAGTGCGATCAGTGTCATTGGTTATCGTTTAAAAGAATACGCTCATTTCCTGCTGGTACTTACGGGCTTCATCATGTGCCTTCTCTGCAAATGATTCATCATTACCCGCATAGATAACCCCGCGCGATACATTGATGAGCAAGCCCGCATCTTTAGTAAATGCTGCACGGCATACAGTATCTACATCACCACCCTGCGCGCCCACACCCGGCACCAGGAAGAAGTGATCGGGCAGCAAGGCCCTTACTTCCTGTAGCTGTTCTTTGCGGGTAGCCCCTATCACAAACATGATGTTATCGGGTGTACCCCAGGATGCCACTGTGCGCAACACCTTCTGGTACAGCAGCTCATCGCCACACTGCTGCAACTGAAAATCGGCGCTGCCGGCATTGGAGGTGAGGCCCAGCACTATAGACCATTTGCCTTCAAACTGTAGAAATGGTTTTACACTATCGGCACCCATGTAGGGGGCTATTGTCACGCTATCGTATGGGTAGGTGTGGAAAAAAGTGCGCGCGTATTGCTCGGAGGTATTACCGATATCGCCACGCTTGGCATCCGCTATCGTAAAGATGTCTTTAGGGATGTGTGCAAGTGTCTTCTGCATAGTTTCCCAACCCTTTATGCCTTGTGCTTCATAGAAGGCAGTATTGATCTTGTAGGCTACCGTAAAATCTTTAGTGGCATCAATAATAGCTTTGTTGAAGGCAAACGCCGGGTCTTCTTCGCCCAGCAGGTGCTTAGGTATTTTGGTGAGGTCGGTATCAAGGCCCACACAGAGCACTGATCGTTTCCTGAATAAATTCTCTTTTAGTTGCGCGCGGTTCATGGCTTAAAGGTAACACATGATGCGAAAATTCACAAAAGAGCGCCCTACCCTGCTGTTTGCGTAGCCAGCCATTCGGCGCTGGTCACTTCGGCAAGGGTATTGGCCACATCATTGCCCTGCGTTACCAGTTCATCCTTGCCGGTTGGCGTGTTGTTCAGGTCATCGGTAAATTTATTGGCAGCCATTATATAGTCTGTAAATGCGCCACCTATATCCTGCATCAGGTCGAATTTAGCTATATCATCCAGCTCTATGCCATTAAGCTGCTCATCGGTAAGCTCATGCAGCTGTTGTTTTTTGGCCATGCCAAAATGATGAAAAGTGATCTGTCTGTCGGGCAGCAACTGCATGGTACGGGCATCCAGCGACACCTGGAACCTTCGATAATCC
>CAIVKT010000296.1 GCA_903906615.1 uncultured Bacteroidota bacterium
CAACCTGGGCAATGCTTATTTCAGGCTGAATAAAACCGGACCTGCAATACTGAATTATGAACGCGCCTTGCGCGCAGACCCGGACAATAACGCAGCTAAAGATAATTTGCTGGTAACACAAAGCCGCATCAGCAACAGGATACAGTCCAGTGGCGACGTATTTTTCATCCGGTGGTGGCAGGCGCTCACCAGGCCGGGCAAAGCAAACGCGTGGGCCATTATGGCGCTGGTGTCTTTTACACTACTTATTGTATTGATCATCTACAAAAGAATCACTAAGCCGGGTGCTTATACATTGCCTGTACAGGTAAATGGGTTACTTGCTTTGTTGTTTGTTTGCTGCTTCTTATTTGCTTATTGCGCCGCGGCCAATGGCAGGGACAACAGCGGCGCGGTAGTGATGGAAAAAGATGCGCCACTGATGAATGGCGAACTGAAAGGCAAGCCTATATTGCTGGTACCCGAAGGTACTACAGTGCATATCAAAAATGAAAAAGGCAACTGGGCAGAAGTATCATTGCCTGATGGGCGCAGCGGCTGGCTGCAAATGAACGTACTGACAAGGATAATGATTAAAGGTATTTAGCTATATTTGTCGCTATGCCACAGATCCGCTATGCCTTACTACTGGCATTTTCATTGCTGCCTTGTATCCTACATGCCCAGTTTTTTCCTAAGGAGGGCCGTAGACTGAATTACAGGCTGATCGGCTTCTCTTTCCCAGCCGTCAATGGGAATTGTGTACTTGAAATTGCAAGCGGATACCAGAATAACGAGGCTTCATTCGAAGCCCATCTCTTGTTAAAACAAACATGTACTGTTAATAAAGCGATCATAGAAGTGCCCGAATTTGGGAGTAACTACACCTGGCGCATTACGCAAACTGGTAATAACACCCACAGAGACCAGCCTGAGCTGCACCACTTCAGTACGCTCAGCAACCCATCACTGGACACAGGCGTTGCCCACCTGAGGATCATAAGCAATAAGGAAAAAAGGAAGGACATTTATGTGTTTATAGATGCGCTGGCGGCACTGTATGACCTGAACGGAAATATGGTTTGGTTTTTGCCCGGATTAGACTCTGCATCGGTGAGCTATGCGAATATAAGGGACCTGAAAATAACCCCTTCAGGCACTATTACCTACCTGAGCGGAGATAAGGCATATGAAATAGACTATGATGGCAATATATTATGGTCGACACCGAATACAGGTGAAGTAAGCGGCGAGCATACTGAACGCTATCATCATGAATTTACAAAACTATCTAATGGGCATTATATGATCTTAGGTAATGAACCCGTAACCCTTCCCTTACCCTTATACCATATTGACAGTACCTTGCCATCGCAAGACGGCGCAATTTTACACGAAAATGATACCTTCCGGCAAAAAATTATGTTCGGGACAGTAGTGGAATACGACAAAAATGGCAAGGTGGCCTGGTACTGGAAATCTTCCGGATATTTTAAACATTCCGACCTGTTCAACCATTATACTGCCAATGGCAGGTTCCCGGTAGGTGATGTTCATGAAAATTCATTTTATTTTGATGAAAAGAATAATTTGCTTTACGTCGGGTTCAGGGATATCAGCCGCATACTAAAAGTAACATACCCTAAAGGCATCGTTATATCGAAATACGGCACAAGATCAAAACCCGGTGTTGAGGAGCTATGCAATGATCTGTTTTGTGGCCAGCACAGCATCGGGAAGCGGACAAACGGAGATATTTACCTGTTCAACAATAATTCGCTTTCTACGTCTGCCAAGCCTAAAATTGAAATACTCAGGGAAACCGGCAAGCCCAAAAATCCACTTTTGAAAATATGGGAATATACTTGCACGACTGATG
>CAIVKT010000297.1 GCA_903906615.1 uncultured Bacteroidota bacterium
GGTGCATTACTACGGTAAGGCGCTGCCCACTATATACAAGCGCGATTCGGCACGGTTTGATAAGAATGGAGTTGCCGAGTTCAAGACAAGCGATCCTACTTTTATTGGCGGCATCTACATGATGCTCATGTCCGATCATAAAACTTATTTTGAGTTCCTGCTGGATAATGGCGCTGATATTTCCATCAATGCAGATATTGCTAAACTGCCCTACGGCGTTACCTTCAAAAACTCGCCAGAGAATGAACAATTCCAGGCGTACGTTGATTTTCTGAAGGGCTATGGCGGCAAGCAGGATGCCCTGCAAAAGGAATTTAAAGCAGCAAAGAATGCGGCAGACAGCGCAGCCGTGCGCAAAGAAGCACAGGCATCATCAAAGGCATTGATCGCTTACCGCCGCGAGTATGCTGCGAAGCATCCTGGAACTTTGCTGTCGGCTATCTTTAATGCCCTGCAAACACCGCAGGTGCCGGAAGGGCCGCACTTCCTCGCCGATGGCGTGACCCGTGATTCTACCTTTGCCTACAATTATTATAAAGCACACTTCTGGGATGGCTTTAATTTCCAGGACGATCGCCTCATACACACGCCCATATATGATGCCAAAATAGACGAGTATATGAATAAGTTGGTATTGCCCTTCCCCGATAGCGTGGAGCACGAAGGCGATATGCTGCTGAAGAAAGCCGCCGGCACCAAGGAGCTATACAAGTACACCCTGTGGTGGCTCACCAAAACTGCCGAGAACAGCAAGATCATGGGCATGGACGAAGTATTTGTATATCTCGTAGAGAACCACTACATGAAAGGTGAAGCCACCTGGCTGAGCGCAGAAGAACTGGGCAAATATACCGACCGCGCACAAAAAATAGCGCCAAATGTAATAGGCAACCTGGCCCCCGAGGTGAAACTGCCCAATGTACTCACAAAGAAAGAAGAGAGCCTGCAAAGCATTAGCGCAAAGTATACGCTGCTTATATTTTACTCGCCATCGTGCGGGCATTGCCAGAAGGAGCTACCGGAGCTGGACTCCTTGTATCGCTCGGTATTGAAGGGCAAGGGCGTGAAGATATATACGGTTGCCACTGAGGGCGACGAAGCAGCGATCACTGATTTCATTAAAAAGAACAAACTGGAAAGCTGGACCAATACCTGGGACCATGAGCATGTAGGCGACTGGCGCGGCAAGTATGATGTGTACAGCACACCAACCATATATTTACTGGACGAGAAAAAGATCATCAGGGGCAAGCGGCTGGACCATACTAACCTCGGCAGCCTGGTGGATATGATGGAAATAAAAGAACGGAAATCTAAAAAATAAACACACAAAAAAATAAAACAACGTACAATGCGAAAGCTGGTATTATTATCCCTTGCCACAGGTTTCTGCGCCGTTTCGGCCCATGCGCAGGCCCTGTTTACTTACGGCACCCATTCGGTATCTAAAGAAGAATTTCTGAAGGTATACAAAAAGAACAGTATCAACAAGATGCCCGATATGTCTGATACTGCGCTGAAAAGCTACCTGGACCTCTATGCGCTCTTCCGCATGAAGGTGGCCGAGGCAGATAAAGAAAAGCTGGATACGGTATCTACCATCAACCACGAGCTGGACAGCTACCGCAAGACGCTGGCCAAGAACTACCTCACCGATGAGCAGGTAACCAATAAGCTGATACACGAAGCCTATGACCGCATGAAAGAGGATGTGCGCGTGGCGCATATCCTCATCAGTTGCCCTCCCGGCACAGATACTACTACAGCTTCTAAAACCATAGACAGCATTTATAACCAGATAACCATGCACGGCGCATCATTCGAGGCTATGGCCAAAGAATTCTCTGCCGATAAAGGCTCCAAAGACAATGGCGGCGATGTTGGATATTTCTCTGCATTGCAAACCGTTTATCCTTTTGAGAACATGGCGTATGAAACACCGGTGGGCAAAATATCCAAGCCTTTCCGCACACAGTTTGGCTACCACATCATAAAGGTGCTGGACAAGCGTGCCGATCGTGGCCAGGTGACCGTAGCACAGATCATGCTGATGACCCCTAAAGCCAAGGGCGATGAGGGGATAACCGCAGCCCGCCTGCGCGCCGATAGCATAGAAGTAATGCTGAAGAACGGCGGGCCGTTTGAAGAGTTGGTGACCAAATATTCTGATGACCAGTACACTGTTAAGGATGGTGGTGTGATGAAGCCCTTTGGTGCCGGCAAGTACCAGATGCCGTTTGAGAACGCTGCATTTGCATTGAAGAAGCCCGGCGATATATCTGCCCCTGTGCAAACAGATTATGGCTTTCATATCATCAAGCTCATCAGCAAAACGCAGTTGGCCCCATACGATACATTGTACCCGCAATTGAAGCATAAAGTAGAGTAC
>CAIVKT010000298.1 GCA_903906615.1 uncultured Bacteroidota bacterium
CACATACCTGCAAAGGAAGATGTGTATACCAAGATGGAAGCGCTAATCTGGCATTTTAAAATGATCATGGGCGAGATAGATGCGCCTGCGGGCGAGGTGTATCACTCGGTTGAGGGCGGCAATGGCGAAGTGGGTTATTACCTCATCAGCGATGGTGGCCGCACACCTTACCGCCTGCACTTCCGCAGGCCATGCTTCATCTACTACCAGGCATACCCTGAGATGGTAGAAGGTGGGTTGCTCAGTGATGCCATTGTTACACTAAGTAGTTTGAATGTTATTGCAGGAGAGTTGGATGCTTAAAATTAATCAGTAAGTTAAATCGTATGTCTAAAGAAAGAAAAATAGCATTAGTCGCGAAAAAATCTTCTGTTCAGGAGGCTGCTGATGATTATTTATTTTTTTGGGTTGATAGGAATATAAAAGAACGCTTTGAAGAACTTTTGCGATTGAAGAAAAACTATTGGTCATGGAAAACGGGTAGCTATCCGAAATCTATTGAAAAAGTGGTTTTTAAACGATCTTTATATGCTGGAGGATGATTTTAGAGATTTTATTGAGTTACTTAACAAACATTCTGTTGCTTACATGGTAGTTGGTGGCTTGGCGGTTAACAGTTATGGGTATTCAAGGAATACAGGAGACATGGATGTGTGGATAAAAAATACCGAAGCCAATGCAATGAAAATGGTAGAAGTAATAAAGGATTTTGGTTTTGGAAGTATGGATTTATCAATTGATGACTTTGTGTCGGCGGACCAGGTTGTTCAATTAGGTTTTCCTCCGGTAAGAATTGATATTATGCAAACGCTATCTGGTGTTGATTTTGACGAAGCATACAAAATGAAAAGCATAGTAAATGATGATGAGGTTAGTATAAATTTTATAGGGATAAATGAATTGATAGCTAATAAAGAAGTCACTGGAAGATATAAAGATTTGGCCGATGCTGAAGCCCTGAGAAAAATACTTAAAAGAAAAAAATGACTATCAAGTTTTCGGAACAACAGTTGAATAAGGTCAATGAGATCATAGCCCGCTACCCGGAGGGCAAGCAGAAGAGTGCGCTCATACCTATACTGCATATAGCGCAGGATGAGTTTGGCGGCTGGCTGGATGCGCCGGTGATGGACTATGTGGCGGGCATACTGCATATACTTCCTATAGAGGTATATGAGGTGGCTACTTTCTACAGCATGTTCAACATGAAGCCTGTAGGCAAGCACCTGCTGGAGGTGTGCCGCACAGGGCCTTGTATGCTCAATGGCAGCGATGAGATCATTGACTACATCAAAGAGAAACTGGGTATTAGCGAAGGAGAAACAACACCGGACGGAATGTTTACCCTGAAGCCGGCAGAGTGCCTGGGCGCATGTGGCTATGCACCTATGATGCAATTGGGTAAATTCTTCAGGGAGCATTTGACGAAAGAAAAAGTAGATCAGCTCATAGACGAATTGAGGGCGCAGGAAAAAAACTAAACTATGGCATTTGACCTTGCTCTTGAATTCATCTTATCGGCAAAACCAAAAAGGGTGATGGAATTACTCACAGACCCAATGCTGATACGAAAATGGAGCGGAGAAGAGGCGATACTGGAAAATAAAGCAGGTGGCAGGTTTGAGATGTTTGATGGCTGGGTGAGCGGTGAGGTGACAAAGACAGGTAGTAATGAGCTGGCCTATACCTGGAAAGCAGCCAACTGGCCCGAAGGAACACAACCAAGTGAAGTTCATTATTTACTGAAAGAGGACGAGGCGGGAACGAAGGTGATCATAAAACACACCAACTTGCCGAGCGCAGATGAAATGAGCAGCCACAAAACAGGCTGGACAGACTTCTTCTTCGATC
>CAIVKT010000299.1 GCA_903906615.1 uncultured Bacteroidota bacterium
ATACTCCCTCACAAGGGGGTATATAAAGCCGTTTAAAGATCAGGATCAACAGTAAATGTGGTGTACTATAGCATCAGGCGGCAATGGCCAGCGAAATGATCAATAAATACACTGCGATGAGAATGATAAAGGTTTTCATAATCGGTTGTTTTAAAAGTTCTCGGATCTGATGACTATAACGCAATTATCATGCCGTTTTGTATTTTTGTTCACATATTAATTTTGAATTAAAGTGTGTGGTGGTATACACAGCCTGTTCCGTACTTTTGCTGCGTGAAGTTGCTCACCCTGTTTATTGATTTTTTACTGAAAACAAGCCTGTTTACCGCCTGCTGCGCCACGGCGCTGTGCGTGGCCACGGGCAGCCTCATCAATAACGGAATACCTCCTGTTTTCAGCCCGGTGCATATACTGGTTTTCGGGAGTACGTTGCTGGTATACAATGCGCCCCGCCTGCTGCCCGGGCCCTATGGGCGGCAACGGCCACCACACAAGCTGAAACCGTGGTACCGGTTGTCCTTTTTTGCGGGTATAATAATCACTGCCATGGGGCTGTGGCACATGCCCATGCGTATGCTCATCACGAGTGCTGTGCTGGGTCTGCTGGCATTTGCCTACTACCTGCCCCTGCTACCCTTCAAAAACAAAAAGCGCATACGCGATATAGGCTGGCTGAAAATAAGTGTGCTGGCCATAGTGTGGACTACCGCCACCGCCATACTGCCCATTGTTTACTGGCAAAGATCTTTAGCCGGTTATCCGTTAGAGGTGCTGATACGGTTTGTGTTCATTTTTATACTCTGCGTAGTCTTTGACATACGCGATGTGCGTACCGATATAAAGAACAACATACACACCCTTCCGCATACGGTGGGGATAGGTAATAGCTACCGCCTCATCAATGCAGGCCTCGTAGTGTTTTGTGCGCTCAGCGTGGCGCAATATGTGCGGTACCCTGTACCGCAGCGCCTTGTGGGGGCATTGCTTACGGCTGTCATTACCTGGGGGGTGGTACAGTATATCCGCAGGCGGCCATCAGAGCGGGCGTATCTTGTATTGGCCGATGGCGTGATGCTGGTGTATGCAGTGCTGGTGATTGTATAATAAAGAACCCCGCACGTGGCGGGGCGCTCTCAAAGGAATTATCAATAAAACCTTAGTTCTTTACAATATGCAGGAACTGGCTGCTGCCATTTTTTGAAACTTCTACAATGTACATGCCGGTAGCCCAGTTTGCAGTATTGATGCTGGCTGGTGCGCCGTTCACTGTAATGTTCTCATTGCTCACGCTGCGGCCACTCATGTCATATGCCTGTACGCTGTAAGTACCTGCTTCTGTGATAGCGAGGTGCAGTTCGTTGGTTACAGGGTTAGGGAAGGCACTCATTGTTATATTGCTGGTTACAGATGCTACTGAAGTAGATGCTGCTTCCTGTGTCAAAACTAACGAGGTATTGTTGGATGCATCAGCGGCATCAGATACATTATCATCTCCAACTACAGCATTAAGTGTGGAGTATAGGGTTATATTGCCCACTCCGGTAGCTGGTGCAGCCCAGGTGAAGGATACATCATATACACCTGCCGACGTGGCGGCTAATGCTGCGTGATGTTCAACGATCGTGAGGCCGGAAGTTACATCAGCAGCTACGTTTGTTGGGAAGCCACTGGCTGTACCAGCCTGTATTTGTGATGTACCTGTGCCACTTACAGAAGCAAATTCAAAGCCAAAATGCATCAATGAAGATGTATTAGTGCCATGTATTTTTACTATATAAGTCATGCCGGGTACATAGCGGGTAACAGCCGTTGAGCCGGAATCAACAGTAATAGTAACAGCTGTAGCCGCAGCGGTTCCGTTATGGCAACCTGCACTTGTGGTGCCGCAAGATGTGCTGCTGCCTTTGGCTCCTGTACGATTGCCAGCCACGCTTCTGGCTGGCCCGGATGACTCACTGGTCAATGTAAGTCCGATAATAGCAGCCGTAGCAGTAAATAGTAAAATTCTTTTTTTCATTTTAGTTTGATTTTAGGTGTATATATTTTTGATATTTAAAGGTAAGTAAAATAATTTACTGTAACTTTTTACTAAAGAAATAGCGTCAATTGCCATGCCAAAGTCTATGCAAATTGAAATTAATGCAGGATAAAGAAAAGGAGAAATAGCTATATCCAGAGAAATAAGGGATGAATTAGGCAAAAAACGGGATGAACGCAGTTTGCGGTTTCCTCGAAGGTATAGAATACTAATTTACGGTTAATGCCGTATGCTCCAATTAAAAATGCCAGGGATATCCCTGGCATTTTTAATCTCAAAAGGCATTGCTTCTATTTTTTTACAACAGGTATCACCTGTGAACGGCCGTCGTTGATCACAACTACGTTGTATAGGCCCGGAGCCAGGTCGGCTACATTTACGCTGCCATCGCCGCTGAATGTTGCTGTTGTCACGCTTCTGCCATTAAGATCATACACTTGTACAGAACAAGTGCCTGCTTCGGTAGTTTGTAAATGGAGGGTAGTACTTACCGGATTTGGAAATGCTTTGATCGCCAGTGTATTAGTTACTTGCTGCACGCCGGTGGAGCTTGCAGTTTCCTCATTGAGTACTATGTGGTTTGTGTTCCATTTGTCACCTGCATCTGCGCCGGTATTGCCGTTCACAAAATTAACTGCGCTCCATATAGAAATAGTGCCGGTACCTGCAGCAGGAGCCGTCCATGAAAAAGATTCAGTAAAAGTGCTGCCGGATAATGTAATAGATGAACTATGCTCGGCCACTGTAAGTAATGTGCCCGAACTGGATGGTGGCGCTATATGTGTGCTTGCCGGCAAACCTGTTGTAGCCCAGGTGCCCGCATCAGTAACTGTGCTTGCCGTGGCTGATCCCTTCATTGCAGCTACCTGGAAACCATATTTCGGAAAGCTGGTACTGGTTGTGTTAGTACCGGTGAGCTTTACGGTATAGGTCATACCTCCTTTATACCTGGTAACTGCAACACCTGCCGAATCTAACTCCAATGTTGCAGTGATGCCAGA
>CAIVKT010000300.1 GCA_903906615.1 uncultured Bacteroidota bacterium
ACAGCAAAAAGGAATTATGGGGACGTGTATATTATGATGATAACCTGATCATAGACTCGGCAAGTAGCGTGGAGCGGCTGGAACGCAAAATGAAGAAGCTATTAAAGGACCTGCATGGCCTTGACCCTAATGCTATACTTTTTGACCACCACTATGACCTCACTGTTTTATTTGAGCAATTCCATTACCTGAAAATAACGGCTATAGCTGAAAAATCGGACATGAACTCTGCGCTGTTGTGGCAATATGTAACAGGCATAAAACATCCTTCTGCGAAACAAGCAAAAAGGTAGAAGACGCTATACACAAGATAGGCCGCAAGCTTTCTAAAATAGCTGTGTATGCCGAGTAGCGTCCTGCGCGAGGTCGTTGGTGGGACACCAACACGGCGCGAGTTGGCCTCTCCCCGGCCCTCTACGAAAAAGGAGAGGGAGATATTTTGTCTGCCTGCCGGCAGGTATTGTTTGCAGTAGATCGCATGGATATTGTGTGCTTTGTGTCCCTTGTGATTCCTTTGTGGCCTTTGTATTTAAACTAAACAGCGAGAGCATCGCACTATTAAGCTTTTTGCAAAGGTTCAGGAGATCTCTCCGTTTCACTGCGAGATGACTGCTGCTATCGGGCTTTTAGTAAGGATATTTCTATTTTTTTTACTAAATTTACATCATCAAAATAATCAGGTTATGACCAGTGCATTGGTAAAGGAAAAACTTCACGAGTATATAGATCATGCTGATGACAAGAAATTGCAGGCTATATATGTTTTGGTGGAAAATGAAGTAGAAGAAGACCGTGTTTATGACGAAGCGACATTGGCTACATTCCGAAAAACAAGCGCTGATTATCTATCAGGAAAAGTAAAGGGCTTCCCTTTGGAAGAATCTATGGAACGGGTAAAGGCAAAACTGGGTAAGAAATGAGTTACAACCTGATTGTAACTACTGTAGCAGAGCAGCAAACCGATGATGCCTGCAACTATTATGAAGAACAGCAAGCCGGATTAGCAGAGCGTTTTCTATCTGAATTGTACGATACTTATCTGAAAATCGCAAACCACCCGGAATATTATGGTTTCATTTCCCCGAACGATCAGCTTAGAGATATAAAGCTTCATTCATTCCCTTATGTGGTCATCTACGAGATACAAAGTAATGATGTTATCGTGATCGCTGTCTTTAATACTTATAGAAAGCCGCTACGTTAGGTTTTGGGGGCATCCTGCTATTAAGCTTTTTGCAAAGGTTCGGGAGATCTCTCCGTTGTACTGCGAGATGACTGCTGCTATTGAGCTATGCTGCAAGCCTTATACACACTCACCGTAGCTGTAGGTGCAACCTTGGGGTCTTCTTTTTTGATGATGCCCTGGTACATCAGGAAGAAGATAAATCCGGCGGCAATTATGCGGTAGATGCCGAACACACGCAGGCCATGCTTCTGCAAAAAGTGGATAAATGTTTTAATAGCGATCATGGCTACTACAAAAGCGATAAGATTGCCCACGCCCAGCACCATCAGGTTGTGTTTGTCCTTCAGCATTTCGGGGTGATCTTTGTAAGCTTCGTACATTTTATACCCTGTAGCGGCAAACATCGTTGGCACAGCCAGGAAGAAAGAAAACTCGGCAGCAAACCTGCGTGTGAGGTTTTGTTGCAGGCCGCCAACAATGGTTGCCGCGCTGCGGCTTGTACCGGGTATCATGGCCAGCACTTGCCAAAAACCTATTGCCAGTCCCTTTTTATAGCTCATATCCTTTTCATGGTCTATAGTGGTTTTGGTGAATAGCTTTTCAATAAAGAGCAGGATGATCCCTCCCACCAATAACGCGGACGCAACAACCGTAGGGCTACCCAGGAATTTGTCTATCGTCTTGGCCAGCAGCTTGCCTATTATCAGTGCAGGCAATACCGCGATGACTAGTTTTAAATAAAAGTCTTTGCGCGTAAAATCAAAAAACTTCTTCCAGTACAGCACCACTACAGACAATATTGCTCCCAACTGCACCACTATTTCAAAAAGCTTCACAAATTCATCTTCGCCGATGCCCATTATAGAGCTGGCAATGATCATATGGCCGGTAGAGGAGATGGGAAGGAACTCGGTGATGCCTTCTACTATGCTGAGGATGATGGTGTCTATCCAGGTCATTTATGGTATGTTTATGTACTTATGTGTTTGTAAAGATAATTGCCATTGCGGATGTTTCTTAATGTAGTCTATTATTAACGGTGTCATAACATCGTGCTTGCTCCATTCGGGCTGCAGGTACAGCAGGCAGCTTTTGCCCACTTTGGCGGCATGTTGTTCTGCCCATCCAAAGTCCGACTTATTGAACACCACTACCTTTAGCTCGCCGGCGTGTGCCAGGCAATCTTCCAGCGGGGCCTTGAATTTCTTGGGGGAGAGTGTTATCCAATCCAGCGCACCACTGATCGGGTGCGCTCCTGATGTTTCGATATGCGTGGCGAAGCCTGCGGCGTGCAGGGCATCGCACAGCGGGCCCAAGTCGTGCATACAAGGCTCGCCACCGGTGATGACGGCTATGCGGCCCTCGTATTGTGAGGCTTCTGCCACAATTTGCTCCGTTGTCATTACAGGATGCTTCGAGGCATCCCAACTATCTTTTACATCGCACCACACACAGCCCACATCGCACCCGCCCAGGCGGATGAAGTAAGCGGCTTTGCCGGTATGCAACCCCTCACCCTGCAGGGTGTAGAAGTGCTCCATTACGGGATACGAGTTGTTCAAATTCCAGTTTTTAAATTCCACACTAAATTCCAAATCACAAATTCCAAATTCCAGCACAAGAAGTCAAAACTCATTGCGAGACAATATCAACCCCTTCGGGGCTTATCATTTTATGATTGTATTTTCTATAATAATATCACCCCTTCGGGGCTACCCTCTAGATCGCTTACTATTTTAAATATACAACCGATAGCTTGCGACTTTCTACTCCCGATAGCTATCGGGATTAACGACTTTCTACTTCTTCCCCGTTCTCAATTTCGCTGCGAGCAGGGTATTCTTCATGAGGCCGCAAATGGTCATGAGGCCTACGCCCTTAGGTACCGGGGTGATGTAGCTGCACAGGGGGGCTACGTTATCGAAGTCCACATCGCCTACCAGGCGGGTGCCGCTTTTTTTGGTGGCATCGTCTATACGGTTGATGCCTACGTCTATGATGATTGCGCCGGGCTTTACCATATCGGCAGTTACATATTTGGGGCGGCCTATGGCGGCTACTATAATATCTGCGCCCAGGGTAAAGTCTTTCAGGTTCTTTGTTTTGGAGTGGCACATGGTCACGGTTGCATTGCCGGGGTCGCTGTTGCGGCTCATCAGCAGCGTCATAGGCGTGCCTACGATATTGCTGCGGCCAATGACCACACAGTGCATACCTACCGTGCTGATCTTGTAATACTCCAGCATCAGCATGATGCCGTATGGCGTTGCCGGCAGAAAGGTTGGCTGCCCCAGTACCATCTTGCCTTGCGATATAGGGTGGAAGCCGTCCACATCCTTATCTGCGCTTATGGCATTGATCACCGAATCGCCGGAGATGTGATTGGGCAGCGGCAACTGCACCAGTATACCGTCTATATTATCATCGGTATTGAGGCGCTCTACTTCTTTAATGAGTTGTGCCTCCGTAATGGACGC
>CAIVKT010000301.1 GCA_903906615.1 uncultured Bacteroidota bacterium
AGCCCGCTGGAAAATACCGGTAAAAGCGTGTACAGCGATCTTGACTTTTATTTTCTCGCGGCAATAGTGGAGCAGATAACCGGGCAAACGATAGATAAATATGTAGACGAGCAATTTTACAAGCCTATGGGCCTGAAACGCATTACCTACCTGCCATTGAAAAAGTTCGACACGCTACAGATAGCCCCTACGGAGATAGACCTGTTCTTCCGCCACCAGGTGCTGCGTGGCTATGTGCATGATCCCGGAGCGGCCATGCTGGGCGGGGTAGCGGGCCATGCGGGTGTGTTTGCATCGGCTGATGATGTGGCCGCTATTTTTCAAATGTTTCTGAACAAGGGGTCGTACGGTACCAAGCGTTTTTTTAAGGCTTCGACCATTGACCTCTTTACCGCTTACCACAGCAAGTTGAGCCACCGCGGCCTGGGCTTTGACAAGCCGCTGGCAGATGAAGAAAATGGCGGGCCCGCTGGCGACAGGTGCAGCGGCTATGCCTTCGGGCACCAGGGCTTCACGGGTACCTGTGCCTGGGCCGACCCGGCTACAGGCATTGTATTCGTATTTCTCTCCAACAGGGTTTATCCTTCTTCCGAGAACGTCAAGATCAATAAGCTGAATGTGCGCACCACCGCGCAAGACCTTATCTACGAAGCATTCGGTATACCTGTAGACCATAACAGGCCGGCTGTGTATAGCAGCGAGGTGGGCGTGCAACCCCGACCATAAAGATGAGAGCGGTGAAACAGGGCGAAGAGCGGTAGGACGAGGAGAGCGGCGAAACAGAGCGAAGTGCGGTAGGACGAGGAGAGCGGTATTATTTGCTTCCGTTTATTTCCGATATTTTCCGGTTTTTTCCGGTGATTGCAGTATGGCGGAAACGGCTGTATTGCTTTACTGTAAAGAGATAGCACAGATTTTTTGATAAATTTTCCGGTGTTAATATCTTGCCTTCCGGTTTGGGTTTAATAACGCACATTCCGCCTATGTTTTCTTTTCACCTGCAAACGCTTGTACCGTATGAAATAGCAAGCCGATCCATGTATTTGGCATAAAGGTCGTACGCGGTATTGAAACGGCGAAATCGAAAATCTATGACAGCGCGCTTTTCGTGCTATGACTGTACGCATAGTGTCTATGACAGAAATTTTTTTGCGGATAAGTTGTTGGCCCTTCTATAATTATACTTTATGAGTAGACCGGTTTTTCGGAAAGTATATTTACAAGGCAAATTTGCTGTTTCTAAAATAAACATAACTGCATTATACCAAATGAGCATCCTTATTACTACCTGATCATTTGCGCATCCATAACCATAAGGGAATGTTAATTATGGTGAAATACCCTATTATATCCCCCTATGGATTAGAAACTATTACAGAATTTTTGCGTTGTTTTATGACCACACTCACCCCACCGCATATGAAGTATATTTTCTGCACCCTGCTATTACTGTGCTCGATGCACTATTCCTACGCCCAAACCTATACTGTAAAAGGATCTGTAACCGATACGCTGAATGTGCAGCCGTTGCATTATGCTTCCGTTGTCTTCATCCGCACCAGCGATTCTGTGATCAGCAGTTTTGTGCGCACTAAACCTGACGGCACATTTGAAGCGCACCTGCCTGCCAAAGGAAAATATATGATGCGCATCACCTATCCCAGCTTTGTGGATTACTTAGAGGTGCTGAATATTAATAAGGAGGTGACCAATATGGGCGACCTGCCCATGGTATCTAAAGAACACCTGCTGAAAGAATTTGTGCTGACCCAACAGATAGCTGCTATAAAAATAAAAGGCGATACCACAGAATACATGGCCGACAGCTTTAAAGTAAAAGAGAACGCCACCGTTGAAGACCTGCTGAAAAGACTGCCGGGCATACAGGTAGATAAGAACGGGCAGATAACCGCACAGGGCGAAACAGTACAGAAGATATTGGTGGATGGCGAAGAGTTTTTCTCTGACGACCCAAAGGTGGTAACCCAAGGGCTACAGGCCAATGCCGTGCAGAAGGTACAGGTGTATGATAAGAAAAGCGACCAGGCAGAATTCACGGGTATAGATGACGGGCAAAAGACAAAGACCATCAACCTGGAGCTGAAAGAAGATAAGAAGAAGGGCTACTTCGGTAAGCTGGATGCCGGTGGCGGCACTGATGGTTATTTCCAGGACCAGGGAATGATCAATGCCTTTAAAGGCAAGCGGCAGATCTCCGCATTCGGTATTATGTCTAATACCGATAAGGTGGGGCTGGGCTGGCAGGATAAAGACAAATATTCATCAGGCAACGGTACTACCGAGATATCTGACGATGGCGGCATCATGACCACCTGGACCGGGGGCGACCAGGACTTTGGCGGATGGGACGGACGATACAACGGGCAGGGCCTGCCACAAACCTGGACGGGTGGCATACACTTTGCCGACAAATGGGATGAGGATAAAGACCATGTATCCGGCAACTACAGGTATGCCTTACAGAATGTACAGATAGATGGCGATAACATAGTACAGTTCATGCGGCCAAACGATACCAGCACTGTGAACAGGACCGTGAGCCACCAGTTCAGCAAGGGCGACCGCCATGCAGCAGATGCGCTTTATGAATGGAAGATCGACAGCAACACAACAGTGAAGCTGACTGCAACCGGTGGACTGAAGCATACACAAACCTCATCGCTGTACAATACCGCATCTATACTACAGGTGGCAGATGCCACAGATACTTTGTACAATAACAACAGGACAATAACCAGCGATACCAAGTCGGGCTATCTTAATGCCGACCTGCTACTGCGCCACAAGTTTGCTAAAAAAGGCAGAACCCTATCGGTGGATGTAAAAGAGAATTATAAGAAGTCGAACAGCGATGGCACATTGCTTTCTACGATCATACCTGAGCCGGGACTTACCACCATTCCTATACCCTCCACTAATGAGCATAAAGACGACAGTACCCATACATTGGCTTTTTCCGCCAAACTTACCTACACGGAGCCACTCTCCAAGGTCACATTCCTGGAGCTGAACTATGGCGTGACCGTAAACAACAGCAGCAGTAAGAACAACTCTTTTGATTATGACAGCGCTACACAGCGCTTCTCCCGACTGGATAGTACTTACAGCAGCAATTATAAATACAATATACTGAGCAACCTGGGCGGCGCTAATCTTCGCTTTGTGTTTAAGAAGCTCAATTTTTCTTTTGGCGGCGATATATCCAATGCGCAGTATGTGCAAAGCAACCTGTATGACCCTGCACTATCACATACCTACAGCTACCTCAACTTTTTCCCCAGGGCCAGCTTTAAATATAAGATCAGCAACCAAAGCAGCTTCAGCATTAACTACAATGGCAGCACACAGCAGCCGTCTATAACACAAATAGAGCCATTGCGGCAGAACACAGACCCGACCAATATCACGATCGGCAACACCAATCTAAAGCAGGAATTTATCAATAGCATAGATGTGCATTACAACGATTATAAAGTACTCACCAACCGCTATTTGTGGATGGGTGGCAATATCAGCTTTATCAACAGCGCCATCAGCACTTCGCAAAATACGATAGACAATGTGAACACCACACAGTATGTGAATGTAAATGGCAACTATACCAGCTGGGGATATGCGGGCTACGGCTTTAAGCTCAGTAAGATA
>CAIVKT010000302.1 GCA_903906615.1 uncultured Bacteroidota bacterium
CCATAGATCCATATCCTGTGGCTAAAGACCCAATTGGTCACCTTCGTCAGCAACTTATTGATCCAGCCGCTCTCTAAGTACTTGGTATGGCGCACATTGGGCGGCGGCAAAAAGCTGAAGAAAGCAGGGATAAAGATGAGCGAGATAAGAAACAGACCCAGTATATTGATACCCGCTACCAGCCCGAATTCTTTAAGCAGTACGCTCTTGGTAAAGAAGAACACGCCAAAGCCTATCGCAGCGGTAAGGTTGGTAAATAAGGTCACTATCCCCATCCTGTCTACCATCCGCAGCAGCGATTTCATTTTGTTCGGGTTGCGGTAGTATTCGTAGTGATACCTATTCAGCAAATACACGCAGTTGGGTATGCCGATCACCACCACCAGTGGTGGTATTAGTGCCGTAAGCAGCGTTATCTTATACCCCAGCAGCACTATAGTACCTACCGACCATACCACCCCTATAGCCACCACCAGCATAGAAGCCAGCACCGCCGTTACCGACCGGAAGAACAACACCAGTATCACGGCAGTAAGCACAAAAGAAAGTATCAGGAACAGCTTCATCTCTGACTGCACCTTCATGGCCATCTGCGTGCGTATCAGCGGCAGGCCGCTGTAGTGCATTTCTATATTATGCTTCTGCCCGAATGCGTTGCCCAGGTCCAGTATCTGGTTGATGACCCCCGATCTGTCTTTCGAGTTCAACACATTTTTGTCTATGCGCACATACATCACATAGGCATCAGTCTGTAAGTTATAGAGCAGGCCACGGTATAGTGGCAGGTTCAGGAATGCCGCTTTAAAACTGTCTGCGTTAACAGCTACATTATCGGCTGCCAGCGGCTGCACTTTCAGCTTTTGTGTCAGTGTATCTTTTACCAGTGTTACCGCGCCGGGTATGCTCAGCACATTCTCTACCGATTTTACTTTGGTTACCTGCTGTATCAGCTGCCTGTAATCATTAAAAAATCCCGGTGTAAAGAAATCCTTGCTCTGCACCCCTACGAACATAAGGTTGCCGTCTTCGCCAAATTGCTTTCTGAAAGCCTGGTATTCTATGTACTTGACATTATCGGTGGGTACCGCGCTGGTAAACTCATAACTGAGCTTCACCTGCGAGGCAAAATAGCCCATAATACCCGTACACACCAATAAGATGATCAGCAGGGCAATACGAAATTTGATAATAAACGCGGCTATGCTATGCCACATGCTGAGTAAGTTATGGTTAAGGGGCGCAAAAGTACGAAAATGAAGGGGTAACCCCAAACCAATAAAGGCTTGTATATGTAGCGATTGCCCTTTATTTATTGCACCTGCCGCATCACGTTGTTAAGTATTAGAATTTGAATAGATAAAAACTATTACTGGAACACAAACTACAGTTGCCAATATCTATCGAAGCTCACGCAGGGAAATTCCCCCTTGCAGCGTGGGTTTGTGAGTGGGCGAAGGGGGTAAGGGCAATGTCATTGACTTAAGGAAACGGGTAAGCCCCGAAGGGGTGGCATTATTATAGAAAACACATTGAACAATATGGACAAGCCCCGAAGGGGTGACATTATTTCGAAAAAAAAATCCTTAAGTCAATGACATTGGGGGTAAGGGGGATGTTTACTCACATTTGTCCCATTTCATGCCTTTCTTCCTTTTCAACGTTCACTTCTTCTCCTCACCCGCATCCACAGTTTGCCGCTGCATATGCTCTTTATAATTATTGCGTATCCACATTTTTATTTCCAGGTCGCTGGCGACCCTGGCAAAGGAATAATCCATAGGGTAGGTATTCATAAACAGGATCATCGTATCGCCCGTATATCCCGTTAGCTTGGTCACCAGTTCAGGCGTATAACGGGTATCTATGAATTTCTGCTCCATATCCCGTTTAAAGTTCTCCTTGAATTTCTTGTTCTGCTTATAGGCTTTTGATGCCTTTTGTGCCAGGCCGCTGATCAGGCCGTCCATCGCTACACCTACGCCGGCGCCGTTACTGCCATCGGGTGTGCCCATTTTGGGTTTTATACGCTTGGTATTCAATTCCTTTTCATACAAACTGGCCATTTCTGCCGAGTCGCGCTGAAACGGTGTATAGTTATGCACCACATATTCTTTCAGCATTATATCCATAGGCGCCAGGTGCACTTTTATTTCCATGCTGGCCGGCGCAGTTTCCTGGAAGGTCCGGTAACCCGGCAACGAAAACGACAGCATATCGTTTGCATTCACAGCCAGAGCAAAGTACCCCTGCTCATCCGTAAGGGTAGACTGGGAAGTATACAGGTCATAGACCACGACCGAAGAAAGCGGTTTTAAGCTGTCTGCGCTCAATATGATCCCCTTCAGCGTTTGCGCACGCACACATAAGCAGGAGAATACCAATAAGCAGGAAAGTAATACTGTACGCAAAAGCCGGTTTTATACCCAAAGCTAATCAACAAAACCCACGTAGCCCTTCACCTGCTCGGTTTTTGACAATACTTTAAGAAAATTGAAATGCTAAAGAATTTAAATCTTGCATCAAAATACTCGCGGTGGGAATTTCCCCTTGCAGTACAGGCTGGTGGTTCGCGAAGGGGGATAACAAGATTGGCTTGCGGGACACCAGCCCTGAAGGGGCGGAATATAACAGCCGTGGCAATGCTCCGGGAAACTCGCGGTACAACATACCACCAGCCCTAAAGGGACGCAATATATCAGCCCGGGGCAACGCCCTGGGTGCTCGCAATACCACAACACGACCAGCCCTGAAGGGGCGGAATATATCAGCCCGGGGCAACGCTCTGGGTGCTCGCAATACCACAACACGACCAGCCCTGAAGGGGCGGAATATATCAGCCCGGGGCAACGCCCCGGGTACTCGCGGAACCACACAACAAGCCCTGAAGGGGCGAAATAACACACCCAACATCACTCCACCACAAATGCCCC
>CAIVKT010000303.1 GCA_903906615.1 uncultured Bacteroidota bacterium
CCCCAGTACAACGTCCCGCTTCATCAGCGGTGGGATATACCTTACTCGCATTTGCGACCAAATTTCCCCTTTAGAGGGTAGGGGTTTTACTCCTCCTCCTCACTCGCCGGCTGCTCCCTCAGCAGTTTCATCAGTTGTTGCAGTTCATCAGCCTTTTGCTCTTCGCGGCGGTAGCGGTAGCAAAGGCATAGTTCTTCCATCATTTTATAAATGATCTGCCTGTTCAGCATAGGCGGGCGCATGCTGCCCATGTTCTCTGCTTTTATTTTGTGCAGGTAATTATCTACGTCCTGTTGGGTATAGATCATACCACTGATCGGGTCTACATAAAACTGCACCTGCGATGACCCGGTGTATGCAGGGTCAAAGAGATTGTACATAGTGTCTATGTACGCAAAGATGAACTGCCTCGGCACATCTACCGCAAAGATGGGTATATCCAGTATCTCTGCCAGCGCCAGGTATATCACTCCTATCGTGTACGAATTGCCCTGCCTGCTTTCAAGCACCTGGTTAATGAAGAAATACTTGGGGTCGCGTTCCGTAAGCTCATGACCCTGCAGCTTGTAAAAACTATACAGTATGCTGTTGAATACATTGACCTGCTCCACCGGTGTCAGGTAGTTATTCAGCTCCAGCCACACATTGCGGCGTATATGATCGAACTGCGATAGTATCGCCGGTACATTCAGGTCAGGGAACTGGAATTTGGCTACCAGTATCGCGCCACGCAGCAGCTCCGGGTGCTTGGTATTGCTCCATTCCAGCAAGTCGTGCTGCAGGTCATTGAAGTGTACCCTGTGTATCAGCAACTCTATGCGCTCCTGCACGCCCTCATCTTCCGTCACCTCCCACAGCTGCTCCAGGCTGGGTATTATCTCCCGCCCATAGTTCAGCAGCGTACTGGCCACAGTATCATACACCTCGTTATCGGGGTCATCTATCAGGCGCAGCAGCGCGTTTATGTCCTTACTCTGGATAGGCAATTGATGATCAGTTAGTGCAGTTGCAATGTGAAGTTAGGAAAAAGTTATTCCGGCCATAAATAAAGATTTCAACACAGGTGCAAAAACCCGCTTTTATTACAATCCCATGAAAGATCACGAAAAAATCGGCAAAAAAATAGCCCGCAATATCTGCGGGCTATCATCTGAATTTATTCTAACTTACACATTACTTCATTGTCGAATTGTCGAATTGTCGAATTGTCGAATTGTCGAATTGTCGAATTGTCGAATTGTCGAATTATTTCTTCTTCCCTCTCGGTGCCTTCTTCGGCGGGTTAGCCTTTACATCTTCTATAATCGCCTTCACATCTTCTATCGTTAGATCTGCAGCTTTTTCAGCAAGTTCTTTTGGTATCTTAAAGTTGCGTAGCCCCTGCTTGATGTAAGCGCCATAAGGCCCCTTCAGTATCCTGATCTTTTCCTTCTCAAATACTTTTATCTCGCTCTCGGCTTTTGCTTTTCTCTTCTCTTCTATCAGCGGTGCTACTTCTTCCATAGCCACTGTATACGGGTCCATCTCCTTTTTCAGGGAATAAAAGAGGCCTGCGTGCTGTGCGTACGGGCCAAAGCGGCCTATGTTCACCACCACATCTTCCCCTTCAAACGCGCCTATATTCCTTGGCAGCTTAAAGAGTTCCAGCGCCTCTTCCAGGTTGATGGTTTCAATGCTCTGGTTAGTACGCAGCTTCGCAAAGCGTGGCTTCTCCTCGCCTTCCGCTGTGCTGCCTATCTGCACCATCGGGCCAAAGCGGCCCAGGCGTGCTGTTACCGGCTTGCCGCTTACCGGGTCTGCACCCAGCTCACGCTCACCCTTGGCGCGTCCTGCATTCTCTATTGTATGTTCTACGCTGTGATGGAAAGGCTCATAAAAATCACCGATCATTTTATTCCACACTTCCTTGCCATCAGCTATGCGGTCAAACTCTGCTTCTATCTTAGCGGTGAAGTCATAGTCCATCACCTTCTCAAAATTCTCTTTCAGGAAATCGGTCACCACCATGCCCAGGTCAGTAGGGAACAGCTTGCTCTTTTCAGCGCCGAAGTTCTCACCCGATGTAATTGCTGTTACCGTATCATTCTGTAGTGTCAGCACCTGGAAGTTGCGCCTTACACCATCCTTATCACGCTTCTCTACATACCCTCTCGCCTGTATGGTACTGATAGTTGGCGCATAGGTCGACGGGCGGCCTATACCCAGCTCTTCCAGCTTCTTCACCAGCGATGCTTCCGTATATCTGGGCAGCGGACGTGAGAACCTTTCAGTGGCGCTCATGCTCTGGAAGTCCAGCACCTGGCCTGCGGCCAGCGGAGGCAGCATACCTGCGTTCTCATCATCCCCATCCTCATCATCACGGCTCTCGCTATACACCCTCAGGAAACCGTCAAACCGCATCACCTCGCCGGTGGCCGTCAGTTGCTCCTTCTGTGTCGAAATATCTATTTTGGCTATCGTGCGCTCCAGTTGCGCGTCCGCCATCTGGCAGGCCATCGTGCGCTTCCATATCAGCTCATACAAACGGCTCGTATCTGCATCACCTGCAGTGGTGGCGTTCATATCCGTGGGGCGTATGGCCTCATGCGCTTCCTGCGCCGATTCGTTCTTTGTTTTGAATGCACGCTGCTGGTGGTACCGCTCTCCAAACTGTGATATGATCGCAGCGCGCGCGCCGTCTATTGCCGTTTCCGACAGGTTCACCGAGTCCGTACGCATATAGGTGATATGCCCGTTCTCATAAAGTTTCTGTGCCAGCAGCATCGTCTTCGATACCGAGTAGCCCAGTTTGCGGCTCGCCTCCTGTTGCAGGGTAGATGTGGTAAATGGCGCCGATGGCGATTTCTTGCCCGGCTTCACCTGCACATCCTTCACACTATAAGCAGCGCCTATGCACTTTTGCAGGAAGTTTTCAGCGCCCTTCTCATCGCTGATCTTATCCGGCCCTTCTGCTTTAAAAATTACCTTCTTCTTATTAATGTCCTCAGCGCTGAATAATGCTTCTACTTTAAAGCTGCTGGTGACGTTGAATTTGTTTATCTCGCGCTCGCGCTCTACGATCAGGCGCACAGATACCGATTGCACCCGGCCTGCCGATAGGTTATTGCGCATGCTCATCTTACGCCACAGCACCGGCGACAGCTCAAAGCCCACTATACGGTCCAGTATGCGGCGGGCCTGCTGCGCGTTCACCAGGTCCATATTCACAAAGCGTGGCCGGGCCACGGCTTCCTTTATTGCCTTGCTGGTGATCTCATGAAATACGATCCTTTTGGTCACTTTCGGATCAAGGTCCAGTACTTCGCACAAATGCCACGATATGGCCTCACCCTCACGGTCCTCATCCGTTGCCAGCCATACATCGTCCGACTTTTTCGCTATAGACCTCAGCTCCTTCACTACCTTCACTTTATCTTCTGATATGGCATACGTAGGCTTAAACCCGTTCTTGATGTCTATACCCATATCTTCCTTTTGCAGGTCGCGTATATGCCCATAGCAAGACTTCACCTCAAAATCACTCCCCAGTATCTTCTCTATGGTTTTAGCCTTCGCAGGCGACTCCACTATCAACACATGTTGTGCCATTCCTTAATATACTTTTTTCACTTACCGTTTTGGGCAAGCGTGTGCAATAATAGACTATTGGTATTAAAAAACAAAAAGGGTGGCGAAAAAAACGCCACCCTTTTTTAAGAAATTTTATTTTGCTTAGTGAGCGATTGCTACATGGCCTGTAGTACGCTCGCCGTTAGCGAGTATAGTATAGATGTACATACCGTCAGCAAGGTTTGAGGTAGCGAATATTGCGCTGCCGTTAGTGCCTTTCTGAGTTGCAACTACCTGGCCTACCATGTTGGTAAGAGATACAGTTACATTAGCAGTGTTAGAAGCATTATAACCTACGGTTAACTGGCTTGTAGCAGGGTTAGGATAAGCAACTACTCCGCTTACAACTTTCTGAACAGCAGGTGTGCTTAAGCTTTCTGTAAAAGGGCATGTAGGGCAAACAATGTGCATAGAACCCCATGCAGCATATTGGTCTGTGCTTGCACCACCTGCACCATCGCTGAAAGCCCAGTTAGGCAGGTAAAGACCAGACCAGCTTCCTGTAGGTTCAACCTTGAACAAGGTAGAGTTAATGTCATTAGTAGCAGTGAAAGCCCTAGCAGTAGCGCCTACTGTGTAAGGCATAAACTCCGGAGTACCGGTACCATCACTCTTATAAACGATCAACGGGCGGAACATGCCATAACGATATGGATTTGGAGAGTCTCCTGTGAAAACGGTATCAGTTGATACGCCTGTATGTGGCGCACCGGCATCACCGCTGATGAAGGTAAGGCTCATTGCAGGAAATGCACTTGTGCTTGATGGGGTATATGCAGTATTCAACTTGATCAACCTATCGAAATTACCGGAAGTATCTGTATTGGTCAGATAAATATCCTGTGTGTAAACGGCAGCACCAAGTGTAGTACCTACAGGGTGCTGGTTAGTCATCACATTCTTCACGCTGTCATGATATGTTTGCAGGTAAAGCAAAGTATCTGTATTATAGGGCACATATGGAAAACCGGATGTCAAAGTACCGGCTTGTTCCCAACCCTCTACACCTATATTTGAAGTGGAGTTGCCAAGGCCATCTGTAATGCAGATACG
>CAIVKT010000304.1 GCA_903906615.1 uncultured Bacteroidota bacterium
GTCATTCAGCAATAGATCAGTATAAGGGCAGTTGATAGAGATCACTGTTTTCAGGGCAAACAGCCTGTTCAGCGTATCAAAGTCGTCCTCCGGGAATTCATTGGCCTGGTTGATTAAAAAACCTTTAATACTTATTTTAACGGAGCTTAAATTGATCAGTTCGCTCACCATGCCATCCCGCTCCGTCAGCTCCGTATCTATGATATGCACAGTGCGTGTCGCGCTGATCACAGGGTAAGGAAGTTGCCATTTGCCACCAGGTACGCCAAACTTCTTAGCATAGGTAGTGCTGGTGCCGGGGATAATGTCGTTACCTACAACCACTTCCACGGGCATATACACCTCACGTCCCATCAAGTCGTTTGCATAATACGCACCGCCAAGCTTTCCGGTCTCAGTACGGTAAGATGGTATATCGCCTTTTATCTGCGGCACCACCGGGTCGAAGGCATCAGTTTTATAACCGAATGCCTGTAAAAACAATTGCCCTAATGATAAGTTTACTGTTGGCATACTCTATTTTTTTACTCTACACCTCCCTTTAGGGTCGGGGTTTATTGTGCTACCGGCAATGTCCTGAATATGCGCCAAACAGCTTCCTGTATCTTCGGCTCAAAATCAGTTATTGCATCTTTCACGTTTTGGAATACCTGCTTGTCCACCCTATATAAAGGCGCATTCAGGTTTATCGTTACTTGTTTCTGCCCTCCGCCTATGATCTTATCGGCCACATCACCCACAGCCGCCGCTGCGCCAATTCCTTTCTTGCCTGCTTTCTCTTTATCAGTAAGAAATGGTATAGGCAACGTAGTTAATCCCCCCGGTCCTATTTGCTTACTCATATCAGAGGGATATCGCTTGTACATCGCATAATTAAAGGAGTCTATATCCTTTCTTCTATTAAAGAAATGAACATCTCCTCCAAACGCATTTATACGCCCCTTTATATTGTTCAGGCTGTCATCATTTACTTTATAACCCTTAGCACCAAGGCTATCGGTATCCGTAAGCAATATACCTACAGCGCCATGATACCCGCCATCATCCTTTTTGCCCATCTTGGCAATCGCATCAGCCCACGGCTTTATTGCATAGGTCATTACATTCAAACCAGCCACAAATGCATCTATCGCCGGTTTAAGCGCATTCGTCAGTTCCCCTGCTATATCTATCACACTTTTAGCCAGGTCACGGAAGCCATCACTAAGTAAAAATCCACCTATAGGCTTCACAGCTTCAAACAAACTGCCTGCAAGGCTCTTTACGCTCGGCCATAGTTCGCTCACAGTTTCAAACACACTATTTAGTATGGGAGTCATGCGCTCCAGTATTCCCGGAATATCGCTTAGGCCATTTATGATCCCGTCTTGTATTCTCTTTATCGGCCCACTTTGGCTTTCCGTTAGCTTTGCACCCAGGTTCCACCACATATCCTTTATGGTGCTGTTCTTGCCGCCTATCGTCTGGCTCAATCGCTCCATAGCATGGTCAAACATCCCACCCGATTTAGCAGCCTTGTCCAGCGCACTCTCAAAATCAGCAAAAGATATATCCATATCTTCCACCTTTCTCAATCCATCCTTCAGTGGCAGGTTACTAAACTTATCCTTCGCTATCAGTGAGGCTATGTTAATGTGTGCAGTCCTTTGTAGCTCCATCAGCTCACGGCCCTGTATAGTTCCCTTCGCAGCGCCGCCCATCATGTCGCTGCCTATTCTGCTCAATATAAAGTCATTGCCTCCTGTAGCGGCCACCGCATTAGCCAGGTTCAGCATATCGCGGTTAGCCCTCTTTTCTTCAATGCCAGTCGCAATAAAACCCTGCTCTATTGGCTCTAATACCTGCGTAGTAAAAGGCGTATAGAATGCTTGCTTCAGTATTTTTTCCACAATAGCATCCCCTTTCCCGTTCCCTACGAACGTATCAAGTCCTACCTTCATGTTTTCTAACTGCACCCCATTCCCGAAGGCACTTGCGCCTATGCTACTCACCTCACGGGCACCCTGCATAGCCATATTGCCTATAAAAGCGCCACCAGCTATTCGCCCAAGGCTAATACCACCGCCGCCGCCAGAAGTGCCGCCGTCTATATTTCTTAGCTTGCGCTGCAAACTATCAACTTCACTGCTTGCTGCCTTCAGGGAGCTTGTGTCCACATTCAGGCCCACTCGCTTACCCAATTCTCCCAGGTTGCGCTGTGTATTTTGAACGATCTTATCTACACCCCCAAAAACACTACGAGCGGTAGCTTGCACCTTTGGCAGCATACCGCTCATATAGTCTTTTAGCCGGAGGTCAAATGTTACTTCAGCCATATCTTCTTTTATTTAGGTCATGGTGAGCCTCGCCGAACCATGAGCCGTTATGTCATTGAGCCATTTTTTTTACCCTCTTCCTTCCTGATAAAAAGCAAATGAGCTACCTTCTGTGCTATTGCCTTATAACCCATCCTCTTGTAGTTCACACCCGGCATGTAGTAGTCAAGCAGCGCCTGCAAATAACCCAGGGGATCAGCCTCCGGTCCTCCTTGCTTATCCCCTAATATTTTACCAGCACAGCCTCCTCGCCACCAAATGCCTCACGCAGCGCACGCATTACAGGCATAAACTTCTGAGGGTTACTGATAGGGGCATCGCTGCCGGCAACCTTCGTCATATTAAAAGCCTCCTTCCACATTTCCATTGGGTGCGCCTCATCCTGCTTGCTATATACATAATCCAGTTCCGAGAACGATGGCAATTTAAAGTAGGTCACATCCTCCTTTCCAAAAACAGAGTATAACCCGGGATACTTAGCCTTTAACGCTGTTAGCTCCTCATCGGTTACCTGCCCGATAAATTGTACTTTCTTCTCGCGCTTGTCCTTGATCTGTTCCAGCGCATCATCAGCTACGTTATTCGCCGCACCGTTCTTCTTCTTCACAACTGCCATATAAAAAGTATTTTATTAAATTTTGATCACGTTACACCTCCCTTTAGGGTCGGGGTTGTTTATATCTTCACCAGGCTCATTGCCATACCTGGCAGTGTCACCTTCATGCTCTTATCATTCTGCCCCATCTTAAACATGCTTTCAGAGAACTGCACCCCCGTAGCCTGTAAGGTGCTCAGGTTGCGTGCGCCCTTTTTCTTAAAGCTGCCGCTGATGTCCACTATCACATCAGTAATATCGTCACCACCAGCCGCTAACGCAGCATCCCACAAAGCATCAGCATCACCCTTCAGTATCGTTAACGATACCGGGAAGCTCTTATTCCCGCTCTGTATGCTCAGTGGCAAATTCTGCGCGCCGTACAGGTATTCCTTATCCTGCTTTACACCTACTTCAAACTCTATGATCTTCGCAGAGGCTACACCTGATACATACACCTGCAGGTCGTTCCATTCACATTCCTTGGTACTAAAAAAACTTAAACCCGCCATAAAATCTATTTTAAAAGTTCATTTATTAATTCATTCATTGAGCAATTGAGCCATTAAGCCATTGCGCAATTATTAAAGCCCCATCCCCAGCAGTATATTTATCGTGCTGGCATAGCCCACCGCATCTATCGTCAGTGCCACATTCACAGTGTTGGTACTCACTACATTCTGCGAGGGGTCTATAAACGCCGTTACGCCGTCACAGTTGCCCAGGCTCGTCATATTTTCGTTTATGGCATCCTCTATCTTCGTTTGCAGGCTCGCCGCAAATCCGGGGTCTATAAGGCCGGTGCCTGCTACTGCTGGCACCTCATCGTCCACCTCGTTATCAAATACATCATAAGCGATCAGGTAGGCCTTATCTATCACACGGCCACGCGCCAGCATACAATAGTCATCTGTGCTTACCGTCAGCGTAGGGTCTCCGGTAAAATAGAAGCCGCTTTTCGTTGGCGGGGTAAAAAGGCTTATAAAGCCCTTACCTGCTATTGTACCTGGGTCGCTTGCACCGGCCACTATCGCAGTTGTTTTCAGGTAAGCAGCCTGTGCGCTCACCGCGCCGTCCTTTCTCCTGCTTATCTTGCGCTGCACCGGCACAGCCGCCAGCCTGCCCAGCACCAGGCCCACACACGCGCTGCTATACGTAGCATCCCAGTTCTGCGAGTCCCCCACTACTATAGCTACCCTGTTATTGCTCGTTCCCGTATTCTCTGCCGTCAGGGCGCTCGCCGTGCCGCTATAGCTGCTGCCACCTATTACCACCCGCACTGGCTGCACAAGTGCATACCATGCAGCAGCAAGTACCTTGGCATTAGCCGCAGCGGTATATACATCAGCGTTCAGGCCGTTAGTAATGGTAATAGTACCACCGCCGGTATGTACAGCTACATCATCTGCACACACACCCAGTATGCGTATAGTACCGCCCGATGCTATGCGCAGCTTATTGGCTGTATTGGCATTAGTATTGTCCGTCATAGCAGCTACAGTCACCGTATTGGCCACCAGCATCACCCATAGAGCGCCACTGGTACCCAGTTCATTATAAAAGTCCTGTAGCTTCTGTATCGCAAACGGGTTATTAGCCAGCGTTATGCCCGCCGTGGCCACATCTGCCATACTGTTCACCAGCACAGGAGTGCCAAGCGTATAGCCGCCACCCTCTGTCACCCCCGTCAGTATCAGCCCGCACACACCATCCGATGTCTGTATGCTGCCGCCCAGGTTACCATTGCCCAGCGTCACATTCACACCGCCCAGGTTCATATACCACGGTATATTCCTGCCCGGCATCACTATCGCCAGCGCCACTAAAGTGCCTATCAGGCACTGCATCCAAAAAGGCGCAGCAGCCACCACCGGCACAAACAAACATATCAGCAACACATACTTCAGATATTTCATAATCACACGCTTTTCTCTACCGCCAAACCCCGCCGTATTACGGGCAGGGCAATGGCATTTTTGTTTCGCGACACTTTCTTTTATTTCTTCTTTGCAGCTTTCTTAGCCACTTTTGTGCCGGTGGCTTTTGCCTTTTCTACCACCGCTTTCACATCCGCCTTGATTTCTTCAGGCGTAGTCTGTGTAGCATCCTTTGGTATCTGTATAGTATCGCCCACAGCTACACCGGCAGCTACCAGTTCCGGGTTATTATCCAGGTCTTCCTGCGTCACCTCATGGTCTATGGTCTCATCGCTGCCGCCTGTTCCTGCTTCCTGCGCTTCACTGGCTACAAAGGCATCATACTCCGCCCTTATCAGCTTGGTTACACTTCCATCCTTGCCCTGCTTCTGTAGGCTACCGGCATGGGCGTTCGCGTCATTCTCCTTAAAGAAAGCGCAATCATCGCTCGTAAAAAATAACTCGTTCACCGTTGGGTGATACCCGAAGAAAAGGCTACGTTCCTTATTCATAAAATTGATTTTTTATCGTTTTAAATACACTTTAAACACTCATTTTGGTAACTCCCCGCCTGCTAAGGGAGGGGTGGATTTAGCCGGGGTGGTTAATACCTGATAACGCCCAGCAGGTGCGCATCATCAAATCGACGTACTTTTCTTAATACCTCAAACCCCTCACGGCTACCATCTTCGTTGGTATTACCTTCTATGGTATGCATCACAAATCCATGACGTTCCGTCCCTTGTATGATCAACGGGCCTACCATTTCCACTATTCCGGTGTGGCCAGTAGTGGCGCTATGTTTAAAAAACACCTGGTCTCCGGGAAGAACAAGCTCGGGCCTTGATGATATTTCTATTTGGTGCAGCTTCACATTTACTGCCGTCTTGTTCCAGCA
>CAIVKT010000305.1 GCA_903906615.1 uncultured Bacteroidota bacterium
GATCAGGGGTCTTTCAGCGTGAATTTGACAAAATATTCCCGGAGCATACGTTCAATAAAACGAACATCCTCAGCTACATCACCGCCTGCACCGGCGTGGTACTGGAGGCTACCCAACGAAAATATCCTGGCCACAATGTAAAGTTCGTAAACCCCGTATTTATTGTAGATAAAGAGATATACCCTGCCGCTAATTTACCCGGTGATACCACCATCCTCAAGCTGACCAAGCCTTTCTTCAACCTGCTACAGGCCAAAGTGATCGTGCCGCTCTCCCTGCCCGTTATGGACAACCTGCTGTCGGGTGTATGCCTTTTCTACGGCAATACGTTCAGCGCCTTCGATTACAAGCTGTTTAAGTGCTGCAACCTCGACCACATCATACCGGAAGCCGGGCTGGATACCAAAGACATAAAGGGCCCGTATATGATAGATGATATCATAGACCTGCAGATAGACCTCACTAAGGTGAGCTATAATGTGAACCAGTTTGCGCACGAGCTTTCTGCCATAGCGGCTATGGATAAGATCAGGCTCATTAAAACGCTCATTCTTTACCGCGATATTTCCAAAGCCCTCAGCGATTCGCTCGTGTTCTCGTTTGTCAACAGGTACAACCAGGCACACAGTTTTTTCGATTGCCTGCTCACCTTCATTTCCGAGCGCCCTTTTGATGAAGATGAACTGCTCGACCTCGCCAACATCACTGAAGGCGTATCCTTGCCCATTTCCAACTACGATTACAACAAAAGCAAAGGCATCAGCGCACACACCATGGCCAGGCGCAATTCCCTTAAAACCTCCCTGCTCGAAGCCTTTAGGCCGGTATAAATAGCATTACTTCAACCAAATACAGAGACTTTGCGACTTAGCGTCTTTGCGGTAAAATAGATGGTATTATACTGCATAGCCATAATTTTGCCACCTCCCCAAATAATCCTACCTTGTATAACTCCTATTTATTTTAAAAATAAATATCTATAAACCCTACTAACATTTCTCCACACCATCACGCCTATGTATATAAGTAGGTTGGTGACCGTGATGAGCAAAGGCATTTTGGGCAGATAAAACAAATTTTTTGAGCGAATTGGCTAAATCGGTTAAGGTCAGCAGTCACCTCACTACTTCAGATATAGGTTCAGCCAGGCAAACTGAGCTACATATTCTGATCCGGGATTGTGTTGCGTTGTCGAGGAGCGCCCAAAAAAAGTTATATGATCTTTATTCGCCGGAGGCATATGGTACCATAAAAAGGTATGTATATAACAACGAACCGGTAGCTAAAGAGATATTGAATGATGCGTTTTTTAAGGTGTTCAAGGATATAGGGCAGTACGCTTTCCAGGGGGCGTTTGAAGGGTGGGTGAGGCGGATAGTATTGCACACGGTCACGGATCACCTGCGCAAGGGAGGAAAAGATAAGCAGGTATTAAAAGAAGTGCAGGAGGAAGATGCGTTTATCAACAGTGAGCCGGTAGAGAATTTATCGCACAAAGAGTTGTTGCAGCTTATAGATACACTGCCCGATGCGCAAAAAGAAGTGTTCAACCTGTTTGTTTTTGAGAACTACTCGCACAAAGAGATCGCAGAAATGCTGAACATACAACAGAACAACTGCCGGTGGCACCTGAATGATGCAAGGCGAAGATTAAAAGAAAAATTAAATTCTATCATTAAATAAGAAAGTATTTTGAAGAACTACTGGAAACATATTGATGACTTCTTCCGGGAAAAGCTGGGGCGCTACAAAGAGGTGCCTCCTGCCGATGTTTGGGAAGCCCTGGATAAAAGACTGGACGGCCTCGCGCCCGCGCCTGTTGCGGGTTACCGCTGGGTAAGGCATGCAGCCATTATAGCTGCGCTCATAGTACTGAGCATACCATTGGTAAAGAAGTATGCAGGCCATACAGCTACTGATGCAAAAGATATAGCAGCCACTACAACAGCAGGCACAGCAAGTGCCGCACAAGCCACTGCTAAAACAGCCCCTGCCACTATTGCTGCCAGCAGCGCTACAGCAGCCAGGCAAACCGTAAATGCCATGGGCGATGCAGCGCATCAGTCAGCTACTATTAATAACAACAATAGTAGTAACGTAGCTACCGCAGCAACTACGGGCAGCAACTACCGCCATACAGCAGGCAGTACAGCACCCAATAAATACATACGTACTACAGCAGCCAGGTATAGCGCAGGACATAAAAACGGGAATACCGCAGGGCATAATACTGCCGGTGCAAATGATAATGATGTGGCCGCAAACGACCACGTCTACCACAGCAGCACAGCAAACCCCGCACCGCTCGATGAAACTACTAATGACCAAACAAACTTAGCCAGCCCCAAACAAACCCTATCATCGGCTAATCCCGCCAAAGCTGCGTTGCCGGGCACACTCAAGAAGGAAAGCGCAGGCAACACAAAGGCCGCTGTGGCAAAGAAAGCTGCCAACAGCAACGACAAAGCCGGCTTCAACAGGTTTGAAGCCGGTATCAAGGTCGGCTTCGAGGCTGGCTTCGACAACAATGCGTCGCAGAAATTGGTCGTAGCTCCCTACCTGCAATACAATCTATCGCGCAAATTTGCCCTTATGGTGCAGCCCGCTGTGAAAGGTGCCAGCACGAATGAACACAGCATTGGCGACAGTAAGTCTTATTACAGCATCAATGACGATGGCAAGGTGGTCATTGACCAAGTTACACCGAACAAAATTTTGGGAGGTTCGGGGCCCGATACAGTATCCTACACAACAAAATATACCGCAACGCAAACGCATGACTCGCTTGTTAAGTCCTATAAATACGGAGGCTACTATACCCAACTGGAATTACCGATCCTCCTGAAGTACCAGCTTGCAAAAC
>CAIVKT010000306.1 GCA_903906615.1 uncultured Bacteroidota bacterium
ACCCCTTAATACACCATTTTTCTTGGTGATTTTCGAATTGCAGTAAAAGCAGTTTTTTTATTCAAAGCATTTCATTTGCCTCAAAGCTATAACAGGAAAGGATTACAGAGGATTGCAGCCTGAATTTTGTCCATTAACCCAAATAGAACTACTTAGCAATTAAACTGCCGCAAATGATGATCGGCATGTTTATAAGCCATAATACCCACCTGCTCCCTGGTCATCTTACCGAAAAAAGTATGCATAAAAGTCGGCGCTGAATAATCGGTATATTGCCCGATCAGCGCTACCCATTTCGCTTTCTCGGCAGCAATATCCCCACTGCTTTCTTTTACTATAAATGCGGGCAGGGTAGGGGTACTGCGCCTCAACGGGCTATCATCTTTCACCACACTTTTTAATGCCATCTTGCCGAACAACTTACCAATAAATGCCTGCTTATTCGGCCCGCCACTCTGCATCCATTCATCCCACAGCGTGCAATGCTTCAGCATCTGGTACACATTCATCTTACCCCATTGCGCTGATTTGTGCTCATCAAGCTTGTTGATCCTACCGATCAGTTCATCTCTTGTTGTGTTGTCGAATACTGTTTTCATAGTTTGTTGGTTATGGATATTGATGTTACGAAGATAAAATAAATGGGTTTAGTTTTCAAGGGGTTCAACATCCAATGCTCAATAGTTGCTGTCATTTCGCAGTGCAACGGAGAAATCTCCTGAACCTTTGCAACAAGCCTAATAGTAGCGAAACGTATAGGTGGAATCTCCCGAGCCTTTGCAACCAGCCCAATAGTAGCTGAGCAGTCCTTGTATGCTCGCGATGAGCATTCCCCTTGAGCAAAAGCCTTGCGCGCAGGCCGAAGTGGGTAGGGGGATGTTTTCGCCCTTGTTGGTCTTATTTTCTGACCAATAACCTCGCGCAGGATAGTTTACGCGCCTTTGCTCCCGGACGTAGCCCACATATCCGGAACTGCAAATAAACGCCAATTTGCAATTTGCACTCGCACACGGCAGGTAACTATCAATAACGCCTATGCCCACTATAACTAAAAGGTGTTGGCTCGTGTTACATTCTTTACGACCTTTGGTACTTCAAAGGTTATTTTTCTTCGGCACAAATCTTTGAGCCCCTTTTCATCCGCCGTAGCCATAGCGAAGGAGGATTGCGAATCCATTGCCGCCTCTTTGTCCGCCGAAACTAAAGTGAAGGAAGATTGCGTTTAAATTGCTCGCATGTTACCCTTTGGAATTTATTTCTTTGAAATTTCAAAATGAATTAAGAGTTGGTAACTTTACAAAATGGAAAAGGCAGTAGAACAACATTTACCCGAAATAAAAAAGCTGCTGCGGGAGTATGGAGTAGAGCATGCTTACTTGTTTGGTAGTGCTGCCAAAGGAAATATGAAAGAGGACAGCGATGTTGATTTTATTATCAAATTTCCTGATGATATGCATTATACCACCTACGCCGATAATTATTTTGCTTTGGCTGATGCGCTCGAAGCATTGTTAAAAAAGAGCGTGGATCTTGTAACCGAAAAGACGCTTAAAAACCCATTCCTTCTGCAAACTATTAACTTAAATAAATTGCAGTTGATATGACAGCGGAAGAGCAGAAGCTTTTGAAAGACATACAACAGGCTGCACTGAATGTAGATATACACCTGGGTGGAAGGCGCGTATTTGAATAATTTGCGACCAATATTACTAAGAGGAGAGCAATAGAAAGAGAACTGGAGATAATAGGCTAAGCAACCAACAATTTATTGAAAATAAATACCGATTTGCCTGTTTCATCTGCCCGCAAAATTGTAAACCTGCGCAATAGGGTAATACATGCTTATGATGATGTTGATGAGACGATTTTGTGAAAGGTAATAATGAAGGATATACCGGTATTGATTACTGAAGTGCAGCAGTTATTAGCAACGAAGTAAAGTAAGATTACCCGCCCTTCCTTTCCCCGTTTCTTTTACCTTTGTCTCTACAAAGCGCAACATGAAGAAAGTGGCTATCCTGCAATCGAACTATATACCCTGGAAGGGGTATTTTGATATGATGCGGATGGTGGATGAGTTCATCATTTATGATGATGTGCAATACACCCGCAGCGACTGGCGCAACCGCAACAAGATAAAAACACCCAACGGCCCCGCCTGGCTCACCATAGCCGTAGGCAAGCACTACAACCGCATCAACGAAACCCTCATCAGCGATGCCAAATGGGGCAAGAGCCACTGGGCCACGATCACACAATGCTATGGCAAGGCAGCGCACTTCAAAGAGTACAAAGATGTTTTTGAAGAGTTCTATACCACCACTACCGAAAAGCACCTGAGTTTGGTTAACTTTGAGTTGATACGCATCATCAACAGCGTGCTGGGCATCACCACTAAAATATCGTGGAGCACCGACTACCAACTGATAGAGGGCAAAACGGAGCGGCTGGTAGACCTGGTGCGGCAGGCGGGAGGAACAGAGTACCTATCCGGCCCGGCAGCAAAAGTGTACCTGGAGGAGCAGTTGTTCTCAGATGCGGGCATCAAAGTAGGCTGGATGGATTATAGCGGTTACCCGGAGTACACACAGCTATACCCGCCCTTTGAACATGGCGTTACGGTGCTTGACCTTATCTTTAACGAAGGGCCCTATGCGCTGAGTAAAATGAAGCAGTTGTAAATAATAGGTTACGGCGCTTGCACTGGAAATTCCCCATTGTAGCGTTGGCGGAGTGCGGGAGCGAAGGGGGCAGGGTCATGTTACACTCACAATACTTCATAATTTTGAACAACTAAACACCTATACGTGGAGCAAAAGAAAGTGATTGTTTTTGGGGCCGCAGGCTTTGTAGGTTCTTACCTTACCGATGAACTGGTGCGGCAGGGCTACAGCGTGCTGGCATCAGACATCAGCCGATTTGGCGAGGCATACTATAAAGAGCAGGGTATACCCTATGTGTCTATAGACATAACGAAACGGGACGACTTTGCGCAGATACCTGCCGCCGACTATGCTGCGGTCATCAACCTCGCAGCCGTGCAGCCTGCCAATGTAAGCGAAAAGAACTTCGACCCGCGCGACTACATCAATGTGAACGTAACCGGCACACTCAACATACTCGACTTCTGCAAGCGCAGCAAGGCGGGCAAGATGATCTATGCCAGCTCGCACCGCAACACGCAGGGCCTGTGGGAAAAGAACAAGGCCATAAAAGAAAGCGAAGGCCGCGCGCCACTGCTAACTGGCGAGTATGCCATGTTCAGCATATCCGAAACTACTGCGCAGGATTGCGTTACCTTTTATAACCAGGTCTACGGCCTGCCCACCATACTCTTCAGGCTACCCCCGGTGTATGGTTACGGCCCGCACACCGAGATATTCAAAGAAGGCAAGCCCATAAAAACCGGCTTCCAGACTTTCATAGACCAGGCCATCGCCGGCAAGCCTATAGAACTGTGGGGCGATATAACCTTGGGCCGCGACATCATTTATGTAAAGGACGTGGTGGATGCTTTTGTAAAAGCCATTGCCAGCGACCGCTCGGGCGAACTGTACAATATTACCTCGGGCAAGTACCTCACGATAAAAGAGCAGGCCGAGCTGACCGCAAAGGTCTTCTGGAAAGCAGGCGAAGCGCCGCAATTCATAGAGCGGCCGGAAAAGGCACACACCATGGACTCCTTCCTCTACGACAATACCAAGGCCCGCGAGCAGCTGGGCTGGACCCCGCAATACAACTTTGAGCAAATGCTTGAAGACATAAAAAAAGAAATGGCCGACAAGAAATTTGAGTACCTGCTAAAGAAACGGCAGAGTATGCTGGAGGAGAGTCGTTAGTAGATAGTCGTTAGTAGATAGTAGGGGCCGGTTGCAAAGGTTGGTGTGAAGAAGTAGGTATGTAGTTGCAGGTAGCAGGGGCATATCTTTGTGGTCTTTGTGAAACCTTGGTGTCCTTAGTGTTTAAAATAAGCCACCCAACCGGCAATAATGTTCTGAAAAATAGCAACTCGTATATTCGGTGTATTACTTTTTTTGTACCTTACAACCTCTTATTAACGGGTCATTAAAACAACGGATATGGTAGTACCTGAGATACAGGGCCTGGAATTCATGGGCGAGAACGTTAGGGATAAATTGAAGTCGTGCGGGGAAGGCGTAAGGATAAACGGCATGGCTAAGATAGTGAAGCCGGAAGTTGTGGAACTGGGCAACCATTGCCGCATAGGCGATTTTGTATTTATATACGCAGGCACAGGGGTAAAGATAGGGGAGCATACTGACGTGCAGCCGCATACCGTTTTCTGGGGCGGGGGAGAGACTATCCTTGGCGACCGGGTTTCTACCGGGCCGGGCACGGTGTTCCTTTCAGCCACCTATTCGCACCATACCCCCGGACTGAAGATGGTAGATGGCCTGGGCGATGGTTCTACCCATACACTGGGTGGCAGGGTGGTTGTGGGTAACGATGTGTACATAGGCGCCAACAGCACCATAATGCCCGTGACCATAGGTGATGGAGCGGTGATAGGCGCAGGCAGCTTTGTAAATAAAGACGTGGAGCCATATGGCATATATGTTGGCAGCCCGGCCAAGAAAATAGGCGAACGCCCCAGGGAGTAAGCTTTTTTGGACAATACACATTTCATGGAAGTAAGCAATAATAACATACTCATTTCAGTGATCTCCCCTGTGTATAAAGCAGAGCAGATAGTGCCCGAATTGGTGAAGCGCATCATACACGGGATATCTGTATTTACTGATAGCTATGAGATCATCCTTATCGAAGATTGCGGGCCGGATAACTCCTGGCAGAAGATAGAAGAGGAGTGCAATAAGAACCCCAAAGTAAAGGGTATTCGTTTCAGCCGCAACTTCGGACAGCACTATGCCATCACCGCAGGGCTGGAACATGCCAAAGGAGACTATGTGGTAGTGATGGATTGCGACCTACAGGATAACCCCAAATACATTAAAGAGCTCTATGATGAAGCCGTAGCCGGTGCCGATATAGTCTTTACCTACAAGGAGAAACGGAAACATTCCTTCTTCAAGAACATTACCGCCCGCATGTTCTACAGCCTCTACAACTACCTTATAGACAATAAGCAGGGCAAAACTGATAAGAATATAGGCTCTTACTCCATCATTAACCGTAAAGTGGTCAATGCCTTTTTGCAGATAAAGGAAGTAAACAGGGATTATGTTTTAGTGCTTCAAACTTTGGGTTTCAATAAAATATACAAGCCAATTGAACACGAAAAACGGTTTGCAGGGAGCAGTTCCTACAACCTTGCCGGCCTGATGAAGGTTGCCATGAATGCGATTACCTCCCAATCTGATAAGCTGCTGAGGTTGTCTATATCCATTGGTTTCTTCATATTTGCTGTGTCCATAATATGGGCTATTTACACATTGTATATGTACTTTACGGCCAATATTACGGCAGGCTATTCATCAATATTCATCTTTGAGTTGCTCGGCACAGGGTTGATATTGATGTCGCTGGGGGTAACCGGTATCTACATCGGTAAGATATTTGATCAGGTGAAGAACAGGCCGCTGTATATTGTGGATAAGAAAATTAATATGTAATACCCATCACACTACTGATATGCTTGATTTTAATAAACCATACCTCACCGGCAAAGAAGGACACTATATATACCAGGCCGTGCTGTCCGGCAAGATATCGGGGGATGGAATGTTTACAAAAAAGTGTCATACATTCTTTGAGCAGCGCTATGGCTTTAAGAAATGCCTGCTTACCACTTCCTGCACCGATGCTTTAGAATTGGCTGCATTATTGATTGATATTCAGCATGATGATGAAGTTATCATGCCGTCATATACCTTCGTTTCTACAGCCAATGCGTTTGTATTGCGGGGGGCAAAGATCGTATTTTGCGACAGCCGGGCAGATCACCCGGGCATGGACGAGGACCAGGTGGAGGCGCTCATCACTCCCCGCACCAGGGCTATAGTACCCGTGCATTATGCCGGTGTGGCCTGCGATATGGACAAGATAATGGCCCTTGCCGATAAATACGGCCTGTATGTGATAGAGGATGCCGCCCAGGCCATTGATAGCTACTATACCGGCAAAGATGGCGTTAGGAGGCCCCTCGGTGGCATAGGCCATATGGGCGCTTTTTCCTTTCACGAGACCAAGAACATCATGTCGGGTGAAGGGGGGATGTTGGTTATCAATGACGAAAAATTCATTAACCGTGCCGAGATCATCAGGGAGAAGGGTACCAACCGCAGCCAGTTCTTTCGCGGTGAGGTGGATAAGTACGGCTGGGTAGAAATGGGTAGCTCTTTCCTGCCATCAGATATTATCGCCGCCTTCTTGTATGCCCAGTTGGAAAATATAGAAGATATACAGAAAAAGCGCAAGGAAATATGGGATGCCTACTATGCCGCCCTTAAACCTATGGAAAGCAAGGGCTTATTTACTGTGCCTGTATTACCACCCTATGCCACCAATAATGCCCATATGTTCTACGTAGTATTCAATAGCCTGGCCGAGCGAACTGATGTCATTAAGAGACTGAAAGACAGCAATATATGGGCGGTATTTCACTACTTAAGTTTACATAAAAGCCCCTTCTATACCAGTA
>CAIVKT010000307.1 GCA_903906615.1 uncultured Bacteroidota bacterium
GGAATGGGGAGCGTATATGGCCGAAGTTGCGGGCATTAACTATCACTTTTACATGCTTGTCGGTAGCAGCTATCTCTTTGAGAATAGCGACAGTTCTATCGGCGGAACTATTGTCAATAAAAATATGCTCATAATCGTACTGGGGCAATTGCTCAAATACAGCAGCTACCGCTTTTGTCAACGAAGCAACATTCTCCTCTTCGTTGTAACAAGCCGTAAGCACCGAAATAAGCTTTTTATTAGTATCCACGTAATGCTAAATTTAATGAAATAAAAGTACACTTTATACAAGCAGCGTTTATTAATTGTTCACTACGTTTGTCGTTTTTACAGCAAATACAAATTTCTTCATCAAAAAATACGACATCGCAGAGATGGGTAATATGACAATACCTCCTGCTATATATGGGTTTTTCAGGCCGCAATAATAACTCAAAAACCTTATTGACAAAATTTGCAGTACTATAACCAGCAAATACACTAAAAAGAACTTGTATATCCTCGATTTGTCGGTAGAATGAAAAACAAGTTTGCTATACGTACCAAAGTTAAATACTATGGAAATAATATTTGAAAGCACTACTGATGCATCCACGTTTTTCACTAAATACACAACACAGGAGTACACCAAAAATCCAAATAATGTATTTAATGCGCCGACAAATAAAAACCTAACAAACGTATTCTTTAAAAGTCGTTTTAGCATATCATAATACCTTCTTTTACTTACAATATAGTTCCTTAAAATCCTCCAGTATACTATTGGCTTCTTCTTCTGTAATATCCGTCTTCTTAAATAGCTCGAATTGCTCATTCATCATGATTAATGGCAGCCCGTTACCTACACGTTTCTTATCCTGCTTCATAGCATTGATAATTACAGAATTATCAATACTGCCCAACTGCCGGTAATCGCTTTTGAGTATGCTAAAAAAAACATCCTTGATCTTATCATTTAATGCAGAGGAAATGAATTGTTTTTTTGCAGCCATGTCATTAGCGAGTATCATACCCAGTATCACCGCCTGCCCGTGCGGTATCTTATAATGCGTAGCTGTTTCGATAGCATGGCCGTAATCGTGGCCATAATTGAGCATGTTCCTCTTGCCCTGGTCAAACTCATCACCATCCATATAAGACCACTTGATATCCAGCGATGAGCGTGTTAACGCGGATATACTATCTATATCGCGCTCGTGTATTTTAGCCAGGCTGTTTATTAGTAATTCAAGTGTATCAACGCCACCCATTACATGCAACTTTGCCACTTCACCCATACCGCTGTAAAAATCTTCTTCGGACAATGTATTGGTGAATGATGCTGCAATGTATACCTCGTGCGGCGGATAAAATGTACCCAGTATATTCTTGTACGATTTATAATTAAGCGAGGTCTTACTACCCATGCAGCTATCAGCCTGCGCCAGTAATGTAGTGGGTATGTAGGTCCACTTCAAACCACGGTAAAAGGTACTGGCAACAAAGCCACTCACATCTTGTGTGATACCACCGCCAATAGAAATGATTTTCGTCTTTTTTGTGGGCTGCAATTGAATAATGCCATCGAATACTTTTTCGCTGGCAGCCAGCGTTTTGTTTTCTTCAATTGCATCCAGCAGTATTACATTCGGCTTACCATCTAATACCGAAAAGTCAGCACTATATAATTCTGCCACCTTTTTATCAATGATAAATATGGCTTCTTTCTCTTGCAGCAAAGCAGGAAGAAAAGAAAGGTCTTTTTCAAAGAAGAGTGTATAATCGTGTATACTGGAGTGTATGTTTTTTGTATTGCTCATACTATACTGAATCCGCCATCGGCAAAAATAGTTTGCCCGGTTAAAAATGTATTGCTTTCCGAAGCAAGAAAATAGATCACTTCCGCGATTTCGGCAGGCTCTGCCAATCGTTTGATCGGAAGCGCCTGTTTGATCACATCTATCTGCTCCTGTGTATTATTGATCTTAGTTAATTCTGTATTCACATAGCCCGGCGCTACGGCATTTACCAATACATTATAGGCCGCATATTCAACTGCCGCTGTACGTGTAAATGCGTTAATAGCACCTTTGGACGATGCGTACATACTGCGTCCCTGCTTGGTTACACCACTCCATATAGAACTGATGTTCACGATTCTGCCATACCCTTGCTCCTTCATTTTAGGTGCAAGCAGGTTGGTTAAAACAACGGGCGCCCAAAAATTCACTTTCATTAATGAATGGGCAGCATCAAAATCAATGTTGCCTATATCGCTTAACGGATTGACACCTGCGTTATTGATCAGCACATCAACAGGAACCTCAATCCCGGAAATATAGCTGGCTATACTTTCATCAGAATTGAGGTCCATTTGATCGCGCCCTGGGGCTAAAACTGTATAGCCGCATTCAATAAATTTTTGAACACATGCTTTGCCTATCCCACGGCTTGCGCCTGTGATCAGTACTGTCTTATTCATAATTGCCACCGGCCTGTGCTATTAATTTATCGTAGCGCTGTTGCAGCATTTCAATGCGGTTTTCATCTTCTTTGTAGATCA
>CAIVKT010000308.1 GCA_903906615.1 uncultured Bacteroidota bacterium
ATTGATTTTGAACAATTTGATGTGCGGCCGGGGCAGATCTATTTTATGATACCGGGGCAGGTGCATAGCTGGAATTTTGAGGGGGCTGTTGATGGGTTTGTGATCAACTTCTGTGAAGGCCTGTTTCGCTCCTTCCTTGCTGATGAGCAATACCTCGAAAAATATGGTTTCCTGAGAGGGGTAGCGCAGGAGAGTGTCCGACTGTTGCAGGGCAATGCTTATACCACCGCAATGGTGATTTTTGAAAAGATAGTCAATGAAGTAAAAAGCACTGATGCCGCCAGCCTTGATCTTATACGCGCCTGCCTGCTGGAGCTCTTCATTACCGTATCGCGCAACAGCCCCGGCTATGCGACCCAAAAAGCGCCGCTGCAAAACCAACTGATCTTATTCAATTTCAGAAAGCTGGTAGACAGTTATTATGCCGAAAAGAGATTACCCAAGGAGTACGCAGCCATGTTGTACATAACGCCGAACCACCTGAATGCCCTGTGCAAAGACCTGCTAGGCAAGCCTGCGGGAGAGCTGATCCGCGACAGGATATTGCTGGAGGCTAAAAGGCTGCTGATCAATGCCGGGCAGAGTATCTCGGATACAGCGCTGCAATTGAATTTTTCAGATAATTCTCATTTCACCAAGTTTTTTAAAAAGTGTACACATGTTACACCCGAAGAGTTCAGAAAGAATTCGGGCGGGCATGTTTAAAACCAAGTATATGCAAACAGAACATGCACATCCCGGCCTATTGTGGAGTATAGTGGCTGATAAATGCCCGCATTGCCGTAAGGGCAACCTCTTCCTCAATCCTAACCCTTATGACCTGAGAACAACGATGCAAATGCCCGAGAGCTGCCCGGTATGCGGACAGAAGTTTGAATTGCAAACAGGGTTCTATTTTGGTACGGGTTTTGTGAGCTATGGGCTTACTGTATTTTTCAGTGGTGTTACATTTGTACTGTGGTGGTTCACTATTGGTATGTCCATCCGCGACAACCGGGTGTGGTGGTGGCTGGGTATCAATGCAGCATTGCTTATACTACTGCAACCACCAATACAGCGTTTGGCACGGTCGATATGGATAGCACTGTTTGTGCGGTATGATAAGAGCAAGGAATGAGTTACAAAAAAGGAGCTGCGATGATGCAGCTCCTATATTTCAAAAGTCAATGTGGTTGATGTATTACACTTCAGTATTAACAACTTCCATTTCTACTATTTTGTTTTTGCCATCCAGCTCATTTCTCACCAGCTTGATGAGGTCCATGAACTCTGCTTTTACTACGGCTTCGAGTGTCTTTTTATCTACCCAGTCATATTCTTTGAAGAATATGTCTTTGCGCCTTTTCGCGTTGTTCTCCAGTTGAATATCGTATGTAGGGATGCAGTTCTTGACCACGGCTGCACGCTTAGGCATAGACGAATCTTCGAGGCTAAGCATTACCCTTACCTTAGGGTACGCTTCATACCCCAGTGTGAAGTAGACATCGAACGGGCCTTTTATGGCGATCCAATGAGTGGTTTGGCGGGCAAACAGGAATTCGTTGCTTGCAGGATCCTTGAACTTTACGTGTCTGAGCTGGCCTTTAAAATATTCTATATCCATATGTACTTAATTTTAACTTTTATACGCCGCTTAAAACAAGAAAGGGGTTTCGATTACTCGAAACCCCTCAGGTTCAAAATGTGTTCAATAAATAAGGCCTCACTTGCGTTTTGACCTCTTTCTGTGGTCCCACTCGGGTTTGAACCAAGGACCCCCTGATTATGAGTCAGGTGCTCTAACCAACTGAGCTATAGGACCGTTGACGTTTTAGCAACGTCAATTAGGGCTGCAAATGTAGGTGATTTTTGTAAAAGAAAAAACATTCTCTCTGCATAAATGAAAAGGGCCATACTCACGCATGTCCCTTTTTCATTTTATATACAATATAGCTTAATCTTCTTTTATTGTTGTGGTAGTGGTAGTGGTCCTTGAAACTACAGAATTGGATACTTTTTTGCTGCTGCTTGCTACTGCGGCAATGATGATGACGAGTAACACTACACCGGCAACTACCCATACCATGGGGTTGCTGTACCACATTGGATCGGGTGTGGTGGCGGTAGATGTGGCAGTATGGGTGGCGGTTGTTTCCGATGTAGTTCCTCCTCCGGCATCCTGGGCCATACTATAATAGCCGGAACAAAGGCAGGCGAAGAGAACAAATAATTTTAAGCTGATACCCTGAATAGTGGTTTTCATGATCGTGTTTTTTATGGTTCGGTATAGTGCATTAAAAAGTATGCCAAACGGTGGTATTATTACTTTTGTATCTATTATTGATACCTGCGGTACAGGTTTTTGTACTTTCTAAAGAAACACCGGTTGACTTTAATATACTGCCAAAGGGAGCGATGGCTATAGCAAATGTGGCAGACGGCAAGCGATAAGTTGCTCTTATATATTCCAATAAAACAGTAAAGGTTTCGTGTGATCGAAACCTTTACTGTTTAAGTATCTACGGATACCTGATCACCACGGTATCGTTGCGTTTTCCCAGCGCGTGAAAGTGCCTGTGGGACCGTCCGGGCCAAGCAATGCAACACGTACCACTTCACGAGAGCCGTCCTCTACAGATTGCGTACCCTCGTAGCCGTTAAGGTTTGTCTTAGTGAAACCGGGAGAAACTAAGTTGACTTTGATCCCTGTGCCTTCCAACTCTACCATCATAGCCAGTGTCATAGCGTTGAGGGCAGTCTTGGAGGCAGAATAACCAGGGCCGAAAGACTTGTGATACGGGCCGGCCGGGTCTGCGTTCAACGCCAGTGAGCCGACCCCGCTTGACACATTGACAATGCGGGCATCCGACGACCCGCGCAGCAGTGGAAGCATAGCCTGGTATACAGCAAGCACACCAAATACGTTGGTTTCCCATATGGCGCGTACTTCATCCAGCGACACATTGCCGGCACGGCTTATCTTATGATATTCCTCCAGCGACAACTTATCCTTCCTTGTATTTGATATAGCTGCGTTGTTTACGAGCAGGTCGAGATGACCGAACTCTTTACGGATGTACTCTGCAGCCGCGGCAATAGACCCGCTGTCTGTCACATCTATTTGCAGCGCAGTAGTTCCTGCGCCTATTTCTTTTGCCGCAGCCTCGCCACGCTCCAGGTTGCGCGAACCTACCAGCACAGTAATGCCGTTTGCCACAAGCTCCTTTGCGACTTGCAGGCCCACTCCCTGGTTAGCGCCTGTAACAAGTGCGATACGTTTTTGATTTTCGTTTGCCATAATTGCTTTCTTAAAATTTATGAAGCAAAGCTCCGCCTAAAACAGTATCTCAGTTAACGAGAATCAAACCAATAAGTATGATTTTCAAACCTATTGCTTTATCCTCCTAAAAGAATTGGGCGTGCAGCCCGTCACCCGTTTGAAGTAATTATTAAAGTAGGTGGGGTATTCGAAGCCAAGGCTGTAAGCAATATCGGCGACACTCCAGTCGGTATGCTGCAAAAGGGCTTTTGCTTCGCCAGCTATGCGCTCTGCTATGTGCACAGATGTTGGCTTACCGGTCACTTCTTTTACGGACCGGTTGAGGTAGTTGGTATGCACGGATAGCCCTGTGGCAAAGTCCTGGGCCGTTCTTAGCTTCAACGGCTCATCTGTGCGCTCAGTAGGAAACTGCTTTTCCAGTAATTCCATAAATAAATGGGTGATCCTGGTGGCTGCGTTCTTTTGCTTCATGCCCGCCTGCGGGTGTATGCTCATGGCTTCATAAATGATGAGCTCTACACATTTCCTCAGTGTCTCGTGCTTGTGGCTATCATTACCATTTTGTACATACAGCATCTTTTTATAAAGACCGGACAAGAATGCCTGCTGTTCGCGATCCACATGAATTACGGGCATACCGTCAAATGCAAAAAATGGTGCGTGCTGCAAACTGTCTGTCCACTCCGGGCTGCCAATAAAATCCTCGGTAAACAGGCATGCCTGGCTCTTCTGCAACTTGTGTAGCCATACTGTATATGGCACATTGGGGTTGCCGAAAGTCAACATTGTGCCGCTTGTATTGATCGTTTGGTCACCATATTGGATGGTCATATCACCGGTTGACAGCGCTATTTTATAAATATCCCGCCTCCCGGAATGTGGGGGCCTGTTTACAACGTTTGACATTTCATGCATTTTAAAACCTTTCAGTTTTATCTCTTCAATAATCGAGTCCGATAATTCAACCACTGCTTGTCCTGCCATTCCACAAAATTAATGAAATCAAACCTTACCACGAAACGTGCTATCTTCATTCTAACATTCGTAGCTATTTGCTTTGCAGAATAAAAAATGTTCTTTTAACTGTTTATCTCACTCATAATCGGCACATTTGCATCATCATGTTAGAAGGTATAAAACATATCATTTTCGACCTGGGCGGGGTACTGCTCAATATAGATTACAAACTCACAGAGCAGGCTTTTATAGATGCCGGCGTCATTGATTTCCCGCAACTCTATTCGCAGTTGCAGCAGAGCGATCTTTTTGACCGTTTTGAGATGGGACAGATATCACGGCAAGAGTTTATCACTGCTTTGCAGCAGGCATCGAGCACACCTATTACCGAGGCACAGGTATTACATGCCTGGAATGCTATGATACTCGATTACCCACTACGCAGGTTGCAGATACTGCAACAGCTGCGCCTGTATTACGACCTTGTATTACTGAGCAATACCAACGAGATACATGAAGAGGCATTCAATGCCCTGCTGCTGCGCAACCACGGTATGCCCAACCTGGGTGTGTTCTTTGATAAGGTGTATCTATCGCACAGGGTTGGGCTGCGCAAGCCTATGGTATCTATTTTTGAGCGCGTGCTGCAGGAGAACGGCTTTAAGCCGGAAGAAACATTATTTATAGATGACAGCCCACAGCACATAGCATCGGCCAAACTGATGGGGATACAGACTATTTACTTAGAAAAGGGAATGACCATTGAGGATGATGTGTTTAGGGCGAAGTAAGTTAATTGGATAAAGATTTAATTGGTTAACAAGGGGGAGTTTGGTTGGGCGATTTGTTCTGCGCGAACAGCCCGGACCCTAAAGGGCAGCATTATCTGCAATATGAGTTTTATTTCCCGGGAGAACCTTACCTCACTTCCTCATAATCTATGTAATCACCTTTTTTGGGCGCTATAGGCTTGTCATTGGTTTGGGTGCGCTGCTGCTCCTGGCGGTGCATTTCATTGATCTGGTCCTGCATCTGGCGCAGGCGCGAGCTGGCGGCGGAGGTGACTTTGACAATAGGATAGATATAGCGGGAGAACAAGCGTACCAATATCCCTATGACAAATAACCAAGTAATTATCCTGAATAACATAAGGGGACAAAGTTAGGGAGTTTGTGCGATAGGCATACGCGCAAGTAGGCGAATACCCTGTATAACACGGCAAATGACCGTAAAGTGGCAGTAAGAGCGCCTATTAGATAGTGTTAATAGAAATATAATTATTGCGTGTATGATAAAACAATAAAGAAATAGGAAAAAAGTTGTACATTTGCAGAGATATAGCAAAAAGAGAGGGGACACTGGTTGTCCCCTCATTGTTTATTAATATGGCTGAAATTACAGAACAGGTACAGGCTTTGCTGGCTCCGCTGCTGGAGGATACAGATATATTCCTGGTGAGCATAAAAGTGAAACCGGTAAATAATATCAAAGTATTCCTGGACGCGGATAGCGGGTTTTCTATACAGATGTGCTCTTCTATGAACCGTAAACTTTACGGGCAGATAGAACTGGCGCAAATGTTCCCGGATGGGGATTTTTCGCTGGAAGTATCGAGCCCCGGTGTGGATGAGCCGCTGCTAAATGCAAGGCAGTACAAAAAAAATGTGGGCAGAAAAGTGACCGTTACCCTTACCGACAGTACTGAGAAGACCGGTATGCTGACGGAAGTAACAGAAGACCACCTGACGCTGGAAACAAAGCCTGCAAAGGCTAAAGAAGCCCTGATCATAACACAGATACCCTTTTTGAACATAAAAAAAACCGTAGTACAAATCATTTTTTAATTAAATCCCCCGCAGGTAGCGGGGAGCGAAAAAGACAGAATTATGGCAAGCATCAACCTCATTGACTCCTTCCAGGAGTTTAAAGACGCAGAGAACATTGACAGGCCCACCCTCATGAAGGTATTGGAAGACGTGTTCAAAACATTACTGCGTAAGAAGTATGTAACTGATGAGAACTTTGACGTGATCGTGAACGACCAGACAGGTGACCTGGAGATCTTTCGCCGCAGGGAAATAGTTGAAGACGATATGCTGGAAGATGATAACATCCAGATACCCTATTCTGAAGCTATCAAGATAGAGCCTGATTACAGCGTGGGTGAAGAGGTTTATGAAGAAGTGAATGTGGAGCATTTTGGCCGCCGCGCCATACTTGCCGCCAAACAAACACTGGCTGCACGTATAGGCGACCTGAAGAAAAACAATCTTTTGAAGAAATATGCCGACCGCGTAGGTGATATCATCAGCGGGGAAGTATATCAGATATGGAAAAAAGAGATATTACTGCTGGATGATGAAGGCAATGAGCTGATCATGCCGAAAAGCGAGCAGATTCCTACCGACTTCTTCAAAAAAGGCGAAGCAGTGCGCTCTGTAGTGAAGAAAGTAGAAATGCGCAACAACTCACCGGTGATCATACTGAGCCGTACACACCCATCCTTCCTGGAGAAATTACTGGAAATAGAGGTGCCGGAGATCATGGATGGCCTGATAGTTGTAAAGAAAATAGTAAGGGAACCCGGCGAACGCGCGAAAGTAGCCGTAGAAAGCTATGACGACCGTATAGACCCGGTAGGCGCCTGTGTAGGTATGAAGGGTAGCCGCATACATGGTATAGTACGTGAGCTGCGCAATGAGAACATAGATATTATCAACTATACCAATAACATCCAACTGTTGTTGCAACGCTCGCTTACACCTGCGCGCATCAACAAGATGGAACTGAACAACGAAGACCATAAGGCTAATGTATACCTCGACCCCGACCAGGTATCCCTGGCCATCGGCAAGAAGGGCGTGAACATCAAGCTGGCACAGGAGCTTACCGGTTTCAGCATAGATGTATACCGCGATGTGAAAGAAGAACAGGAATATGACATTGACCTGGATGAATTCGCAGATGAAATTGAGCCATGGGTTATTGACGAGTTCAAGCGCATTGGTTGCGATACAGCATTGAGCGTACTGAACTTATCGGCAGAGGAACTGGTGCGCCGCACCGACCTCGAAGAAGGAACAGTGAACGATGTACAGAAAATACTACAGGCAGAATTCAACAATGAATAACGATAAGTTGTTCATAAAATAAGGGTAAAGATGCTGCGCAAACAGCATATTCGGTTAAAATAACGTAGGTTTGTAATAGGGCTTAGGCGGCCCGTAAATAAAACAGCAGGACAAAAAGAAGAATGACGACAATAACAACGACACCCCGGTTGCTCGCAGCTGCCAAAGAGTTTAACATCGGTAAGGAAACCCTTGTAGAGTTTCTTGGCGATAAAGGCTTTGAGATCAGCAGTAACCCCAGCACCAAGTTGACTGAGCAAATGTACAAAGCCTTACAGGTGGAGTTTGCCCAGGATAAGGCCGCCAAGCGCAAAAGCGACGAGATAGCGTTGCCTAAGGGCTCATTGCTCGACGGCATCAGGAAGACGAAGGAAGACCTGGATATTACCGCCAAGGATAAGAAAGAAGAACCACAGGCCGTAGTGGCACCGCCACCGGCAAAACCGAAGGAAGAGAAGCCCAAAGAGGCTGAAAAACCTAAGGAAGAGACAAAAAAGGTAGTGGTACCGCCGGTAACAGTAGTAGCCAAAATAGAGCCTGTACCGGTAAAGAAAGCCGAAACACCGGCCCCACCCGCTGCCCCTGCCGAAGTAACAGCAGAAGAGCCTGTAAAAGCGCCTGCCAAAAAAGCAAAGGCAGCAGAAAAAGAAGAAGTAATAAAGAAAGAGGCAGAAGCACCGGAACACCTGGATGTGAAAGCCCCTAAGATAGAAGGCCCGAACATACTGGGCAAAATAAACCTGGAGGATATGAACCTGGCCTCGCGCCCCAAGAAGGGAGCCGCGAAGAAAAAGGACGCACCCGCCAAGGAAGAAGCAGAGCCAAAGGCAGCCAAAGTGGTGGCAAAGAAGAAAGAAGTGGCACCGGCGGCAGCGCCACCACCTCCGCCTCCCCCACCGGCAGCAGAGCCTGAAGAAGATAACAAGCCGGAGCATATAGAAATGAAAGCTCCCCGGCTTGAGGGGCCCAAGATCATAGGCAGGATAGAATTGCCTGTATCTCAGCCTTCAGGCGGTGGCAACAGACCCGATAACAGGGAAAAACGCAAGCGCAAACGCATACCGGTAGAAAAGAAACCGGAAACACACCGGCCGGATCCTAATAACCGTGATCGCAACCAGCCTCCTGGCACTGGCGCACCGAGACCATCGGCTCCCCCGTTCAACCGGGAGCGCAGGCCTCCGGGCACCGGAGCACCAGGACAAGGTGGCGGCGACCGTGCCCCATTCAGGCCAGGTGGCAGAGACGGCGGTGGCGGCCGTGGCATACCGCGCAATGCACCTGTTACTGCGCAACAGCAGGAAATAGATACAAAAGCAATACAGGATAAGATACGTGAAACACAGGCCAAGCTTACGGGCTCTACCCGCAGCAAGAACCTGAAGGCCAAATACCGCCGTAACAAGCGTGATGAAATGGCTGACAAGCGTGCCGCTGCTGAAAATGCAGAGCAGGGCAACCTGATACAGGTTACTGAGTTCATCTCGGTAAGCGAGCTGGCCAGCCTGCTTAACGTGAGCTTCGCGGACGTTATCAGCAAGTGTATGAGCCTCGGCATCATGGTGTCTATCAACCAGCGCCTTGATGCAGAAGTAATTGAGCTGGTTTCCAGCGAGTTCGGTTTCGATGTGGAATTCATCAACCTGGAGCAGG
>CAIVKT010000309.1 GCA_903906615.1 uncultured Bacteroidota bacterium
AAACCATCACCTTTTTAAGTATTTTTACACTTATGAGCACCCGTACTATTTTGATCCTTGTCGCCGGTTTATTTACCGCTATAGCCGCACAGGCGAAAGAACCACCCGCAAAGAAGCATAAACCCAATATCAGGTTATTGGCAGCCTACCATGAGCCGAGGCCACCAGGGCAAATGCAGTTCCTGCTGGTATGGCAGGGGGCAAAGTACCCGGAAACATTCTTCTGGCGGGGCGATAATGGCTGGCTGCCGTGCAGGATGGAAAAGGCGCACATGCCTGATAAAAAAAGCCCGGTGTATGTCTCAGAAAGTATTTCGGCAGGAGACATACACAGGGGCGATACTTTGTCGCTGGTGCCTGTAACCGGTGGCCGCTTTGCGATACCCAAGGAAATACCCGCAACCGCAAAGAACACTTTATATTATAAAACCGGGGGCAGCGGTTGGCTTTCTTTCCCTGTGAAAAAGATAGTAAAGATCACGGCAGAATAAGTAAATACTATATTTGAATTAACTTCCTGTTATGTCTTAACGCAGGAATGCGTAAATTTGCCGTTCAAATTAAACTAAAGCAAAGGGTATCAATGGCGATATTAGGTAATCTGATAGCTCGTTCTTTACAAGTCCGCAAACAATTCAACTTATCGGTGGCAAGTCCGATCACCTACCAGCGGCACACCTTACGCCAGCTGCTGGACAGGGGGCAGTATACTGCATTTGGTAAACATTACGGATTTGGCGATATACTCAGCAAAGAGATAGATTTTTTAACCGCATTCCGGGAGCGGGTACCTGTATGTACCTATACCGAAATGCATGACCAATGGTGGCACCGCTGCCAGGAAGGTGAGGAGAATGTAACATGGCCGGGCAAAGTGAAGTATTTTGCCCTCAGCTCGGGTACATCAGAATCGGCAAGCAAGCATATACCTGTAACGCAGGATATGATCAAATCCATAAAGAAAGTAGGTTTCAAGCAGCTATATAGCATGGCCAACTTCAAGATAAAGCCGGTGGCTTTTGAGAAAGGTATACTGATGCTCGGTGGTACTACCTCGCTTTTTGAGAAGGGTGAATACTACGAAGGTGATATGAGCGGCATCAGCGCCAAGAATATGCCACGCTGGATGTCTTCTTTGTTATACAAGCCCGGCAAGAAGATCTCGAAGCGCCATAAATGGGAAGACCGCATCAAACTGATCGTGGAGCAAGCCACGCAGTGGGATGTGGGTACCATATGCGGTGTGCCTGCATGGGTGCAGATAGTGCTGGAGCGCGTCATCAAACATTATGGGGTAAAGAACATACACGAGATATGGCCTAACCTGAGTGTGTATATACATGGCGGTGTATCTATAGAGCCATACCGGGAGAGCTTTAAAAAAGTGTGGGGCAAGCCGGTTATTTTCATTGAAACCTATATGGCCTCGGAGGGTTCTTTTGGTTTCCAGGCGCGGCCTGGTGCGGGCATCAAGCTGGTGCTGAATGCGGGTATCTTCTTTGAGTTCATCCCCTTCACGCGCGATAATTTTGATGAAGATGGTAACCCAAAGGACAATCCGCAGACGTACATCATCAATGAAGTGCAGGAAGGGGTGGAGTATGCGGTGGTGCTGAGTACCTGCTCGGGTACATGGCGTTACATCATAGGCGATGTCATCAGGTTTACCAATGCTAAGGAATACGAGATAGCCATTGTGGGGCGCACCAAGCAGTTCCTGAGCCTGTGCGGCGAGCATTTGTCGGTAGACAATATGAACAAGGCTATAGAAACAGTATCTAAAAAACTGAACATAACGATACGTGAATTTGCAGTAGCCGGTCAGAAGCACGACAACTTGTTTGCCCACCAATGGTACATAGGTTGCGATAACGAGGGTGTAGACCCGGTAGAGGTAAAAGAGTTGCTGGATGCCACGCTATGCCAGCTCAATGATGACTACGAGGTAGAGCGCACATCGGCACTGAAAGAAATATTTGTGAAGCTAATACCCAATAGCGTATTTATAGACTACCTGCGTGCCAAAGGCAAGGAAGGCGCCATGAGCAAATTCCCGAGGGTGATGAAGGGCGCGCAGTTGCAGGACTGGGAGCAGTACCTGCAAAAGAATAAGGTGGCGGTGCTTTCG
>CAIVKT010000310.1 GCA_903906615.1 uncultured Bacteroidota bacterium
GCTCGTAGTAGTGCACGAATGGTGGGGCCTCAACGACTACATAAAAAAAGAAGCCGAAGAATGGCAGAAGCGCCTGGGCGGTAAAGTGGCAGTGTACGCCCTAGACCTCTACGATGGCCAGGTAGCCGCCGACCCCGAAACAGCAGGCAAATTAATGAGCACACTAACGCCCGAACGTGGCGATGCAATCATCAAAGGTGTGTTGCAGAAAATAGGCAAGGGCAAAAAGATAGCCACCATTGGATGGTGCATGGGCGGCAGCTGGTCGTTCCGCGCATCTGCACTGGCAGGCAACGAGGCTACAGGCTGCATTATGTACTACGGCTTCCCCGAGAAGGATGCGGCAAAAGTGAACGCCGAAAAAGCCGATATACTATACATCTACGGCAGCCAGGATGGCTTCATTAAAAGAACTGATATAGACCAACTGGAAAAACAGGTGAAAGCAAACGGCCACACCTTCGAGCTGCACACCTACGATGCGGTACATGCCTTCGCTAATCCCAGCAACCCTAAGTACAACAAAGCAGCTGCTGCCGAGGCGCAGGCACATGCGCTGAAATTCCTGCAAACAAAATTATCCATTCAGTAAAAAGATTTTACCATTTCTTAAACATTTGGTTCAGTTATTCTTCCTAATATTGCAGCATGAACACAAACGGGAATATAAAACACACTTCAAAACATGCTGCCGGCAAATGCTGTAAGGCATGTCATGTATTGAGGGGATAATATTTTTCTGTACTGAATTATACACGCCCCTCGCTTATACCGGGGGGCGTTTTTTATGGACAAAAACAAAAGACATAAAATAAAATGACCGTTACGGAACACCAATAGCCCCTGCCTTTAGGCCGGGGTACAAAAAACAATATAACCGGCTTTAGCCAAAATATATAATGAGGGCAATTTAAACTGAGTAGCTATGATGAAACTGATCAACAAGAAAATATGCATGGGCAAAGATATTGGCATACACGGCAACGTCTTTGGAGGCTTTATGATGTCGTGGATAGATGAGGCCGCTGCGGCCTATGCCACCGAATATTGCTGCACCCCAAACATGGTGACGCTCATAGTAGGCGAAATGCTCTTTAAGAAACCCCTGAAGATAGGCAACCACGTGCGCCTGTATGGCGAGGTAGCCCACCTCGGCAATACCTCCATCAAACTGAATATTGATGCCCGCAAATACAATGTATACAGCGGCGATGAGACATCAGTATGCACCACCTCTATGACCTTTGTGCGCATAGACGATGATGGCCAGCCCACACCCATCGGCGAATCAGTGCGCAGAAAGCACCAGGAGCTGATGGCCGAAGAAGCTGCTATAGTAGGGAATTAGGCGTAAACTTGTTGGTTATCAATACAGTAAATGTGGTTCAAATCAACTAGTATTTGGCAGTGTGGTGAGCCACAAATAAACCCAGCAAGGTACCCGAGAGATATCTGGCACGTAGCCATACAATGATCAAATGATGCGCTTTACCGCAGGCTTCACATCAGGATTATCCAACCCTGTAAGCTGTATGATACCTGGCTGCTTGCCCACTTCTATACTGCCTATCCGCTCCTCCATCTGCAACGCCCTTGCGCCATTATGCGTAGCCCATATCAGCAACATTGCCCAGTCTATTTTTGGGTAATGTTGTTTTATAGTGCACAGTTCAGAAAGTATGCTCAACTCATGGTTGGATGCCAGGCTGTCGGTACCTATACATATATTCGCGTCCTCACTGATGAACATATTGATGTCCGGCAGCGCATTCTCTATGTATAGGTTGGCATTGGGGCAAAGGCACCAATACACATCATTAAGCCGGGTATGCGCGTATTGCACATCCAGGTGCTTGGTGTAGGTGTTGTGTACAAATATGAATGGGTGGTGCGGAGACATCCACTCCAGGTAAGACTGTATGGAGGAGCGCCCTGTGGGATCAAAGAAGCTGTCGTCTATGCCCAGCGTGCGTAGCAGATCTTGTACGTTGCCTTCCTTGGCCGTATAATACCTGTTCTCTTCATCACTTTCCTGGTTGTGTATAGATATGATCACATTATCGCGGTGCGTATCTATCAGCCTGAAGAGTGTGGATGATACCGAGTACGGAGCGTGTGGTACTATAGCCTGCTTTAGTATCTTATCCCCTTGCTCTTGTAATGCGTAGTCGTTGTATAGCTTTACTGCATAGTCAAACGACTTGCCTGCATTCGCGTCATTAAAACCTATGGTTTCCACAAAGGTGTAAAAATGCAGCTTATCCAGCGCGCGCAGGTGCAGGGTATCTGTTGTGTTCACAATATCCCCCACTGCCACTATGCCGTTTCTCAGCAGCTCATTATACCCTTCTATGCGCGCTGCCTGCTTCTGCTCATCAGTAAAGTCGTTGCGGTGCAACGGTATGTTTTTCAGGAAGGGGATCAGTCCGGTATGCTCCGGCACATAGCCCTTCATGTGCGATAGCTCCAGGTGGCAGTGCGCGTTCACAAAGCCGGGTGCCAGCACACCCTCATAAAAAACGGTATCAGGAGTCGGCGCATCCAGTATGGCTATAATACTGCCATCCGCAGACACTTCTATTGTAGTGCCTGCAGGCATCCAGTAATGGCCATTATGTATTTTTTCAGCGGTAATGAAACTCATACTATCGCTTTCCTTCTTTAGTGTTTAAAATGTTTCAGCAGTACGATCTCGCGCTCATTCAGGTATCTCCACTTGCCACGGGGCAGGTTCTTCTTGGTGAGGCCGGCATACATCACGCGATCCAGTTTGGTCACCTCATACCCCATCGATTCAAAGATGCGGCGCACTATACGGTTGCGCCCGCTATGTATCTCCAGTCCTATTTCGTCTTTTGATTCCAGGTAAGCCAATTCATCTACTATGGCTTTACCGTCTTCCAGTTCCACGCCTTCCACTACCTTTTCAAAATCGGCCTTGGTTAGCGGTTTATCCAGTGTCACATGGTACACCTTCTTCATTCCGAAGGACGGATGCGATAGCTTTTGCGTCAGTTCTCCGTCATTGGTTATTAGCAGCAGCCCCGATGTGTTCCTGTCCAGTCGGCCTACGGGGAACAGCCTGTCCACATCTGCATTGCCCACTAATTCCATCACGGTCTTGCGGCCTTGCGGGTCGTCGTTAGTGGTTATAAATCCTTTAGGTTTATTCAGCAGTATATACACATTTGCCTTTTGCGGGAACAGCTTTTTACCACTCAGTGTCACCTGGTCTGTACGCGATACTTTGTGCCCGGGGTCCAGTATCAGTTCTCCGTTCACTTTCACCTTGCCCTGCTTCACCAGTTCTGCTGCAGCACGGCGGCTGCACTCGCCCGAGTAAGCTACAAACTTATTCAGCGGCATTATATCTGGTATTACGGGGCCTTTCTTGCTCCCCTTACTACCCTTCCTGTTATCTTCGTATTCTTCATCTTCCTCGTCTTCCTCAACTACTTTTCTTTTCTTCACCGGCGGCGGCACTACTGCATCTCCATCCGTTACAGGCTTGACTATCGCATTGGTCTCCCGCTGCCTGAAGGGCCTGCTGTCTTTCGGCTTGGTTTCTCTTGCCGGGCCAAAGGACCTTGCAGGCGATGATCTGCGCTCCGGCTTATCGCCATCGCGGTCATCTTTTTCTTTTTTTTTATCTTCTCCCCGCTCCTGGAATTTCTTATAAGCCCTTACCGGTGGCTTATCGCCGTCTATTGATTTGCTGAAAGGTTTATCAAATTTACGGGCTGGTTTAGCGTCGCCATCCTCGCTATCTCTATCCCCTTCTCCTTCAAATTTCTTATACGGGCGGGCGGGCCTGTCACTATCGCTTGCTTTGCCAAATGGTTTTGCAAATTTGCGTGGTGGCCTTGGCTCCCTTTCGCCATCTGTGCGGTCTTCTGTTTTCTTATACGGGCGCGTTGGCCTGTCTTCGCCAGGTTTGCTGTAAGGCTTGTCAAACTTGCGTGGTGGCCTTGAGTCGCTACTGCTTCTATCACTTCTTTCTCCGTCTTTGCCACCCTCAAATTTCTTATATGGGCGTGCCGGACGATCTCCTTCCGGTTTGCCATATGGCTTATCAAACTTACGCGGCGGGCGGGTATCACTGCTCCTTTCGCTTCTATCTCCGTCTTTGCTACCCTCAAATTTCTTGTATGGGCGTGCAGGGCGATCTCCTTCTGGTTTACCGTATGGCTTATCAAACTTACGTGGCGGGCGGGTATCGCTGCTCCTTTCACTTCTATCTCCGTCTTTGCCGCCTTCAAATTTCTTGTATGGACGTGCGGGGCGATCCCCTTCTGTTCTGCCGCTATATGGCCTGTCAGGCTTCCCGTACGGTTTGCCCTTATCGCCATCTTCGCTTTTTCTATATGGCTTATCTGTTTTTCTGTCTCCCCGGTCATCTCCTGCGTCTTTTTTATAAGATCGCTTGGGGGCCGATGAGCTTTTAGAGGAATATGGTGGTGGTTTTCGCATTTCAGTTTCGAATTATTATGCCGGGGCAAAGGTACGCTGTTTACCCGGGCCTATTGCACACATTTATGTCGTGGGGAAGTATCTCTTCTATTTCGTTTTTTTAGGCTTGTATTTCTTCTGTTCTGCCTTTAGTAAGGGCATCGCTTCATTCA
>CAIVKT010000311.1 GCA_903906615.1 uncultured Bacteroidota bacterium
ACAAAACAATGATCATAACTTTACTGTTGAAAAGTGATTTATAGACAATGCGAAGAAACTAAAAGTTTCACAAAAAACCACAGGAATGAAATGTGGAAGATCAGAAAAGTTGAATAAGATACGCTATTCCTACTTTATAAAGATAACTCATTTATTGTTAAGAAACAATGAATATTATTATCAGTTAACTATAAATTAGCGTTCTGAAAAACCTGTGTTGGAACACTTATTATGTAACTTCATCAAGATGAAAAACAAGAGTGTCTTTTTCCTGATCGCTATTCTGCTGCTGGGCCTTGCCGGGCCTGCCTTTGCGCAGCATGATATGAAAAAGAAGAAGGCGACTAAAAGCAATAATGATGATGCCGCCACAGGCAATGACGAAGATGATGAGATGACCGATATGGCCGATGCCGAGGTGGAAGCCATCATAAAACGCCTGCGTATGGTGCATATGACCAGCGGCCTTTCGCTGAACCTGCCCGTGAGCCGCGATGGCTCAGGCACTGCCTGGCAGCCCGATGCCACTCCTGTATACGGCTACATGCTGCACACTAAGAAATGGATGTTCATGTTCAACGGCAATATCTTTGCCCGCTATGAGAAGCAGGACATCACCAATGCAGGCCACCGGGGCGGCGATAAATGGGATGCCCCCGATATGCTCATGGCCATGGCGCAGCGCAAAGTAGGGCAGAGGGGCGTACTGCATTTCAATGCCATGTTCTCTACTGATGCACTGATAGATGGCGGCAGTGGCTACCCGCTGCTCTTCCAGACGGGCGAATCGTGGCAGGGGCAACCGCTTGTAGACAGGCAGCACCCGCACGATCTGTTCTCTGAGCTATCTGCCAGCTATGCCTATGCCCTCTCTAAGAAAAGCGACCTCTCTTTATACGCTGCCTATCCCGGCGAGCCTGCGCTGGGGCCGGTTACCTTTATGCACCGGGCATCAGGCGAGTATATGCCCGATGCCCCCATAGGCCACCACTGGGAAGATGCCACGCACATCACCTTTGGCGTAGCCACGCTGGGCTTCAGGTATGGCAGGTTCAAGATAGAAGGCTCTTCCTTCACGGGCCGTGAGCCTGATGAGGACCGCTACAACTTCGACCCGCCATTGTTCGACTCGTGGAGCGGCAGGCTGTCTTACAACCCTACCAAAAACTGGTCGCTGCAGGTGTCGCATGGCTTCATCAAAAGCCCTGAGGCCCTCAATCCTGGTGAGAACGTGAACCGCAATACCGCATCAGCCTCCTACATATACCCCATGTACACCGGTAAATACATAGCGGCTACCGCGCTGTGGGGGCAAAACAATATAGCCGGTCAATCCGCCTCTAATGCCGCACTGCTGGAGGCCACGCTAAAGCTGAACAAGCTGGCCATCTATACCCGCTACGAATGGGTGCAGAAGACCAGTGAGGAACTAGTGTACGACCCCTACGCATTGCTGAACCCGCAGGAATACAATGTGAGCGTCATTACCCTCGGCGCAGGCTACGACATCTTTACAGTAGCCCATATCATTGTTTCGGGCGGCGTACAGGGCTCCGTGAACATGCCCGATGCCGAGCTCACCGGGCTCTATGGCAAGATGCCGCTCTCCGGCGAGGTCTACCTGCATTTTCATCCTGCGTTGATGAATTAGCCACTCCCAAGGTGTGCCCAAGGTGTGCCACACCTACTGTTACAAAGCAAATACTCCCTACATTTGCACCCAATTATCCAATTATGAATAGCAGGTTAGAAGCCCTCCGGCAGCAGATCAATCCATTACGGCAGCAATTAGTAGATCATCCTTTATACAGCCACATCAACTCGTTGCAGGCGGTGCATATTTTTATGGAAAGCCATGTATATGCCGTATGGGACTTTATGTCCCTGCTAAAATCATTGCAACGCCAGCTTACCTGTGTAGATGTGCCGTGGGTGCCAAAAGGCGATGCCGCCACCCGTTACCTCATCAACGAGATAGTGACCGGCGAAGAGAGCGATGTAGACCAGCAAGGCACGCGCCTCAGCCACTTCGAGCTATACCTGCAAGCCATGCAGCAGGCCGGCAGCAACACCGCACCCATCAGCCACCTCGTGGCACAGGCTGCGAGTGGCAAAGACATCGCTACACTATTGCAGGCCGGCGATATACCTGCCGCAGTGCCGGGCTTTGTGCGCAATACCTTTGAGACCATAGCCACAGGCAAGGCGCATATACAGGCCGCCGTCTTCACCTTTGGCCGCGAAGACCTGATACCCGGCATGTTCGTATCCTTTGTAAGGGAACTGAACAAGCAGACCGAAAACAAGATCAGCATATTCCAGTACTACCTGGAGCGGCATATAGAAGTAGATGGCGACCACCACAGCCACCTCGCCTACCAGATGACCACCCAGCTTTGCGGCGACAACGAAGCCTACTGGCAGGAAGCAACTACCGCTGTGCAGGCCGCCCTCACCGCGCGCATAGCCCTTTGGGATGCTATACTGGCTGCTATCCAAAAGATAAACTAAGGATAGCGTGGGTAAGGAAATTGCGCAATTCTTGTTGCGATTTTTTTATTGCGCGCTCATTATTCATCTTATTCTTGATAATCAATGAGTTACTGAAAAAGAGGTACTTGCTTTTTGCTACATTCTTGCGCACTTGTGCAAGATTGTTGCGCAGTCTCGTCCTGAAATTACGTTACACTTTTTGTCGTGCCGAAGTATGAGGCATCTACACGTTACGTTTTACAACCTGTTGGCTTTTTTTATTGCCCCTCCTATGGGGGGTAAAACAAACCGTTTATAAACAATAAAGGGAAAAAAGTGCGAAAAATACACAACTGTAGCGGGTTTCAGCGGATTTTGGTTGATGCGATAAAAAAAACAAAGCGTTTAATTTGGTTGAATTTTGATTTAATATTGATGGGCCGATTAAGGGCTATTTTAGTGTTTGCTTGAATTGAAGGGTAAAAGTGACTTGATCTGATCAATATCTCGCTTCATTTGACGGAATTCTTTCTGAAATTCGGATAGAGCCGGGCGAAGATCAGTGGTGTGTACTTCCTGAATATAGAATATGCCGAGAATATCGTTAAAGCCGCGTGTGTAGGGCTTATAGGTATCATTATCACTTACAAATTCAAGTGTATTTTTAGCCGGGCCGTAGT